>NZ_JAWJYQ010000008.1:0-2604 GCF_032971465.1 Pseudomonas sp. LSJ-87
CCTGACCGGCCCGGCCGGTGCCGATCTGACTCAGCACGGTGGCCTGTCCATCGCACTGAGCAACGGCGAGGTAATCAACATCCCAGCGGGCCAGATCAGTGGCTCGCAGTCGGGTGTTCTGGCGGACAACGTCTATGTCGGCAGCAGTGCCCCAAGCATCGCCATCAATGGCATCACCGAGCAAGGCACGGGCAAACAGGTCTTTGAAAACCTGATCAAAGGCGACCCGGTGACCCTGCAGATCACCGACGAACCAGGCACCCCAGGCAACCCTGGCACCCCTGGCACGCCGAATGGCGGCGATGAAGTGACGCTGACCCTCACCGGCAATACAGTGCAGGAAGGCAACACCACAACCATCACCGGCACCCTGAGCCACCCGGCAGGCCAGGCCTTCACCGTCACCCTGAGCAACGGCCAGACCCTGACCTTCGCCAAGGACGCCACCACCGCAACCACCGCACCGTTCGTGGCGCAGAGCGATGATGTGTACCGCGACGGCGAAACCCAGACCATCAGCGTGACGAATGCAGGCACCCATAACTTCGAGAACTTGAACACCAGCGCCACCACGACTGTCACGGTGAGCGACACCGTCGACACCGTGAAGGCCGAGCTGAGCATTTCGCCGAACCCGGCGGTGGAAGGCCAGGCGGTGACCTACACCATCACTCTGTCCGGTCCTGCCGGTGCCGACCTGAGTCAGCACGGAGGTCTGTCCATCGCGCTGAGCAACGGCGAGGTGATCAACATCCCTGCGGGCCAGATCAGCGCTTCGCAAACCGCTAACCTGGCGAACGACGTCTATGTCGGCAGCAGTGCTCCAAGCATCGCCATCAACGGAATCACCGAGCAAGGCACGGGTAAACAGGTCTTTGAGAACTTGGTCAAAGGCGACCCGGTCATCCTGCAGATCACCGACGAACCGGGTACTCCAGGCAACCCCGGCACTCCAGGCACGCCGAATGGCGGCGATGAAGTGACGCTGACCCTCACCGGCAATGCCGTGCAGGAAGGCAACACCACGACCATCACCGGTACCCTGAGCCACCCGGCAGGCCAGGCCTTCACCGTTACTCTGAGCAACGGCCAGACCCTGACCTTCGCCAAGGACGCCACCACCGCGACCACTGCACCGTTCGTGGCACAGAGCGATGACGTTTTCCGTGACGGCGAAACCCAGACCGTCAGCGTGACAAATGCGGGCAACCACAACTTCGAGAACCTGAACACCAGCGCGACCACGACCGTCATCGTGAGCGACACCGTCGACACCGTGAAGGCCGAGTTGAGCATCTCGCCGAATCCGGCGGTGGAAGGCCAGGCGGTGACTTACACCATCACCCTGACCGGCCCGGCCGGTGCCGATCTGACTCAGCACGGTGGCCTGTCCATCGCACTGAGCAACGGCGAGGTAATCAACATCCCAGCGGGCCAGATCAGTGGCTCGCAGTCGGGTGTTCTGGCGGACAACGTCTATGTCGGCAGCAGTGCTCCAAGTATCGCCATCAACGGAATCACCGAGCAAGGCACCGGCAAACAGGTCTTTGAAAACCTGGTCAAAGGCGACCCGGTAACCCTGCAAATCACCGACGAACCGGGCACGCCAGGCAACCCTGGCACCCCAGACACGCCGAATGGCGGCGATGAAGTGACGCTGACCCTCACCGGTAATACCGTGCAGGAAGGCCACACCACGACCATCACCGGCACCCTGAGCCATCCGGCAGGCCAGGCCTTTACCGTCACCTTGAGCAACGGCCAGACCCTGACTTTCGCCAAGGACGCCACCACCGCGACCACCGCACCGTTCGTGGCCCAGAGCGATGACGTATTCCGTGACGGCGAAACCCAGACCGTCAGCGTGACAAATGCGGGCAACCACAACTTCGAAAACCTGAACACCAGCGCGACCACGACAGTCACCGTGAGCGATACCGTCGACACCGTGAAGGCCGAGCTGAGCATCTCGCCGAACCCGGCGATGGAAGGTCAGGCGGTGACCTACACCATCACCCTGAGTGGCCCGGCCGGTGCCGACCTGAGTCAGCACGGTGGTCTGTCCATCGCGCTGAGCAACGGAGAGGTGATCAACATTCCTGCGGGCCAGGTCAGCGCTTCGCAAACCGCTAACCTGGCGAACGACGTCTATGTCGGCAGCAGTGCTCCAAGTATCGCCATCAACGGAATCACCGAGCAAGGCACCGGCAAACAGGTCTTTGAAAACCTGGTCAAAGGCGACCCGGTAACCCTGCAAATCACCGACGAACCGGGCACGCCAGGCAACCCTGGCACCCCAGACACGCCGAATGGCGGCGATGAAGTGACGCTGACCCTCACCGGTAATACCGTGCAGGAAGGCCACACCACGACCATCACCGGCACCCTGAGCCATCCGGCAGGCCAGGCCTTTACCGTCACCTTGAGCAACGGCCAGACCCTGACTTTCGCCAAGGACGCCACCACCGCGACCACCGCACCGTTCGTGGCCCAGAGCGATGACGTATTCCGTGACGGCGAAACCCAGACCGTCAGCGTGACAAATGCGGGCAACCACAACTTCGAAAACCTGAACACCAGCGCGACCACGACAGTCACCGTGAG
>NZ_JAWJYQ010000009.1:0-667 GCF_032971465.1 Pseudomonas sp. LSJ-87
AGTCACCGTGAGCGATACCGTCGACACCGTGAAGGCCGAGCTGAGCATCTCGCCGAACCCGGCGATGGAAGGTCAGGCGGTGACCTACACCATCACCCTGAGTGGCCCGGCCGGTGCCGACCTGAGTCAGCACGGTGGTCTGTCCATCGCGCTGAGCAACGGAGAGGTGATCAACATTCCTGCGGGCCAGGTCAGCGCTTCGCAAACCGCTAACCTGGCGGATGACGTCTATGTCGGCAGCAGTGCTCCGAGCATCGCCATCGACGGGATCACCGAGCAAGGCACCGGCAAACAGGTCTTTGAAAACCTGGTCAAAGGCTACCCGGTAACCCTGCAAATCACCGACGAACCGGGTACCCCAGGTAACCCTGGCACCCCGGGTACGCCGAATGGCGGTGATGAAGTGACGCTGACCCTCACCGGTAATACCGTGCAGGAAGGTCACACCACGACCATCACCGGCACCCTGAGCCACCCGGCAGGCCAGGCCTTCACCGTTACTCTGAGCAACGGTCAGACCCTGAGCTTCGCCAAGGACGCCACCACCGCGACCACCGCACCGTTCGTGGCCCAGAGCGATGACGTATTCCGTGACGGTGAAACCCAGACCATCAGCGTGACAAATGCAGGCACCCACAACTTCGAAAACCTGAACACCAGCGCGACC
>NZ_JAWJYQ010000010.1:0-88529 GCF_032971465.1 Pseudomonas sp. LSJ-87
GCTTTGCCGAGGGCGCGCTTACTGCGACCACCAATCCGTTCGTGGCCCAGAGCGATGATGTGTTCAAGGATGGTGAAACCCAGACCGTCAGCGTGACCGATGCCGGTAGCCACAACTTTGAAAACCTGAACACCAGCGCGACCACGACCGTCATCGTGAGCGATACCGTCGACACCGTGAAGGCCGAGTTGAGCATCTCGCCGAACCCTGCGGTGGAAGGCCAGGCGGTGACCTACACCATCACCCTGACCGGTCCTGCCGGTGCCGACCTGACCCAGCATGGGGGCCTGGATATCGAGCTGAGCAACGGCAAAGTGGTGCACATCGCAGCTGGGCAGATCAGTGGCTCGCAGTCGGGTGTTCTGGCGGACAACGTCTATGTCGGCAGCAGTGCCCCAAGCATCGCCATCAATGGCATCACCGAGCAAGGCACGGGCAAACAGGTCTTTGAAAACCTGGTCAAAGGCGACCCGGTGACCCTGCAGATCACCGACGAGCCGGGTACCCCAGGCAACCCTGGCACTCCGGGCACGCCGAATGGCGGCGATGCAGTGACGCTGACCCTCTCCGGCAATGCCGTGCAGGAAGGCAACACCACAACCATCACCGGCACCCTGAGCCACCCGGCAGGCCAGGCCTTCACCGTCACCCTGAGCAACGGCCAGACCCTGACCTTCGCCAAGGACGCCACCACCGCAACCACCGCACCGTTCGTGGCGCAGAGCGATGATGTGTACCGCGACGGCGAAACCCAGACCATCAACGTGACGAATGCAGGCACCCATAACTTCGAGAACTTGAACACCAGCGCCACCACGACTGTCACGGTGAGCGACACCGTCGACACCGTGAAGGCCGAGCTGAGTATCTCGCCGAACCCGGCGGTGGAAGGCCAGGCGGTGACTTACACCATCACCCTGACCGGCCCGGCCGGTGCCGATCTGACTCAGCACGGTGGCCTGTCCATCGCACTGAGCAACGGCGAGGTAATCAACATCCCAGCGGGCCAGATCAGTGGCTCGCAGTCGGGTGTTCTGGCGGACAACGTCTATGTCGGCAGCAGTGCTCCAAGTATCGCCATCAACGGAATCACCGAGCAAGGCACCGGCAAACAGGTCTTTGAAAACCTGGTCAAAGGCGACCCGGTAACCCTGCAAATCACCGACGAACCGGGCACGCCAGGCAACCCTGGCACCCCAGACACGCCGAATGGCGGCGATGAAGTGACGCTGACCCTCACCGGTAATACCGTGCAGGAAGGCCACACCACGACCATCACCGGCACCCTGAGCCATCCGGCAGGCCAGGCCTTTACCGTCACCTTGAGCAACGGCCAGACCCTGACTTTCGCCAAGGACGCCACCACCGCGACCACCGCACCGTTCGTGGCCCAGAGCGATGACGTATTCCGTGACGGCGAAACCCAGACCGTCAGCGTGACAAATGCGGGCAACCACAACTTCGAAAACCTGAACACCAGCGCGACCACGACAGTCACCGTGAGCGATACCGTCGACACCGTGAAGGCCGAGCTGAGCATCTCGCCGAACCCGGCGATGGAAGGTCAGGCGGTGACCTACACCATCACCCTGAGTGGCCCGGCCGGTGCCGACCTGAGTCAGCACGGTGGTCTGTCCATCGCGCTGAGCAACGGAGAGGTGATCAACATTCCTGCGGGCCAGGTCAGCGCTTCGCAAACCGCTAACCTGGCGGATGACGTCTATGTCGGCAGCAGTGCTCCGAGCATCGCCATCGACGGGATCACCGAGCAAGGCACCGGCAAACAGGTCTTTGAAAACCTGGTCAAAGGCTACCCGGTAACCCTGCAAATCACCGACGAACCGGGTACCCCAGGTAACCCTGGCACCCCGGGTACGCCGAATGGCGGTGATGAAGTGACGCTGACCCTCACCGGTAATACCGTGCAGGAAGGTCACACCACGACCATCACCGGCACCCTGAGCCACCCGGCAGGCCAGGCCTTCACCGTTACTCTGAGCAACGGTCAGACCCTGAGCTTCGCCAAGGACGCCACCACCGCGACCACCGCACCGTTCGTGGCCCAGAGCGATGACGTATTCCGTGACGGTGAAACCCAGACCATCAGCGTGACAAATGCAGGCACCCACAACTTCGAAAACCTGAACACCAGCGCGACCACGACCCTCACGGTCACCGATACCATCAACACCGTGACGGTCGTGCTGAGCGCTTCGCCCAACCCGGCAGCCAAGGGCCAGGAGGTGACCTACACGGTCAATCTGGAAGCGCCGGCTGGCATGAGCGCAAGCAACCATGGCGGCCTGACCATCAAGCTGGACAATGGCCTGACCATCATGGTGGCGGCGGGCAGCACCACCGGCACGGTGAAAGGTGCCATTCCCGACGGTGTCTTCGTGGGTGGCGGCAGCGTGTCCGTGGGCATCGACCAGATCACCCAGAATGGCACGGGTAGCAAGGTGTTCGAGAACCTGGTCCCGGGCGCCAGCGTTGCGGTGGGCATGACCAATGCCACGCCAACCATCACTTCGGGGGCCGCGCTGGTGTCCGAAGAGGGGCTGATCGGCGGGAACAAAGATACCGTCGGTTCACCAGCCGACCAAAGCGACAGCAAGTTGTACGCTGGCAAGCTGACGGTCAGCGATATCGATACGCCGTCGGCCAACCTCTCGGTCAGCCTGGCAGCACCATCGACAGCGCTGACGTCCTCTGGCCAGAGTGTGCAATGGGCGTTGTCCAATGGCGGCAAGACCCTGACCGGCACGGCCGGTGGCAAGGACGTGATCGAAATAAGGATCGACAACGCCGGCAACTACACCGTGGAGCTGAAGGGGCCGCTCGACCATCCGAACCAGGCGGCCGAGGATGTACTGTCCCTCAACGTTGGTGTCAGCGTTTCCGACGGCAGCACCTCATCGACCGGCACGCTGACGATCAGCGTCGAAGACGACAGCCCGACCTTCGCCACCAGTGACAATGCCGGCATGTGGAACACTGTCGGGTACACGGCGGTTGGCGACACGCACTTCCTGGCGGGCGGTGATGGCGTGGGCACGCTGAAGTTCGGCACCATCGTTGGCCTGCCTTCGGGCTGGAGCAGCAAGGCAACGGATGCAAGCGGCACCACGGTGGAAGTTTTCGACGGTACCACGAAGGTGTTCACGCTTGCCTTGGGAGCGGATGGGCACTACACCGTCACCCAGAACAGCATGCGTGAAGGTAGCCGAGATACGTTCAACCTGGAAAGTTTGAAATCCGGGAATACCTCAACCCTGCCTGTCACTTTCAACAGTGGCATAACGGCCACCTTCGAAGCCTTGGCCAGTGCTACAGGGAAGCCGACGATCAACGTCGGCAATGGGCTGGGGGTGGGTAACAACCACTTCTCTGCCAACGAAAAGTTCTCCGTGGCGTTCACCGATGCCCTGCAGCACGCCGTCTCGATGAAAGAAGTCACGCTAGGCATTGCGCGGCTTCAGGTCAGCGGTGACGTCAATATCGTCGCCTCCTACAAGGACGCCAATGGTGTTGTGCATGAAGCAACGAAGACGTACACCATCACCTCTGGCTCCGACTCCATAAAGATTCTGGCCAGTGACTTCGCGGGCCTTGCCGGGCACGCCTTCGACACGATTACCCTGGCGGCCCCGAGCAAGAGTACGCTTGACACCACCTTCACCAAACTGACCTATGTAGAGGAGAAACCTGCCAGCGACCTGAACTTCACGGTCCATGTCATCGGCACCGACCACGATGGTGATTCGGCAAGCAGCTCGTTCGTGGTGACATCCCATGGTGACGCAGCCTCGTCGGCGTCGATGAGCACGATGTCGCTGATGGCGAGCGACACATCGGACAGCGCCTCCACGTCCCTGCTTGGCAGCGAGGACCACATCGTGTTCGTGGGGGCAGGGGACAGCACCGTCACCGGCAGCAGCGGCATCGCCGAGTCCTTCGTGTGGACGGCAGGTGATACCGGCCATGACGTGGTCAGGAACTTCAATGCTGAAGAAGGCGACCGCCTGGACCTGAGTGCCCTGCTGCAGGGCGAATCGCTGTCGGCCATCGACAGCTACCTGAAGATCACCACGGTCGATGGCGAGTCGACCTTGCAGGTCAGCACCCAGGGCAAGTTCACACCCGGCGGTGACACCAGCAGCGCTGACGTGTCGATCAAGCTCGAAGGTGTGAACTGGTCGAACACCACGGTCAGTTCGCTGGTCAGTGGTGGTGATCCAACCATCAAGATCGACCACTCCGGGCAATGAGCCACGCCCCGCGGCGGCCGCCAGGCCGCTGCAAGGTTCCCCCCGGCGGCCTGTTTCGATGAAGGGCGTGACGCTCAGGCTGTAGGCCGTCAGAGTGGGCTTGCCGATGGTGAGTCAGGTGTCTTCTGTGGTTATTGTTGAATCCCCTCAAGTTTCTCGACTGCCTGTGCTGGCCCATTCGCGGGCACGCCCGTTCCCACAGGTACTGTGCAAGTCTTGAGTACCGTGAGGATCCTGTGGGAGCGGGCGTGCCCGCGAAAGGGCCAGCACAGGCAACACACCTCTCATGGCTTGGCGCAAAGTCCGGGTCTCGCTAGACATCGCCCACAGGTTTTACTGCAGGGTCACCGGCTTCATGCCATCCGGCAGCTTTTGAATAGCTGCCTCCATCCGCGCGATCGGTGCCGCGAGTTCGTCCGCTTCCTTGTCCTTGCCCTCCCTTCTCAGGCGATCACGCTCAAGGCGCAGGTTAAGCAAATTCTTCTGCAGCTTCAGGGCCGAGGTATTGAACGGATCCATGCTTTTCTCACGCTGTAGGCTTCCGTGCCGTTGTAGGAAAACTGGACCGTAGCAGCTCGAATTTGCTGGAGAAACTGATGTTTCATACAGGCAAATCTCACTACTTCGATTCTTCCTACACTGCGAGGTAAAAGATCCTACAAGCCGCATTTCAAATCGTGTCTTTCAAATTCGCCTCAACACCGCGCGGTAGCTGGGCACAAGCGGTTTTCGACAATGCAGGCCCTCGACGCGGCTCAAACCAGGGCCTGCCGTTCCTTTCGAAACCTTATGTAGCAATTGCCGCCCCGCAAGCTACAGGTGGTCCGCATCCACCACCGCCTGGGTGAACGCCTGCGGCGCTTCCTGCGGCAGGTTGTGGCCGATGCCGCCGCTGATCAGTCGGTACTCGTACTTGCCGGTAAAGCGCTGCGCATAGGCTTCGGCTGGCGGGTGCGGGGCGCCGTTGGCGTCGCCTTCCAGGGTGATGGTCGGTACGCCGATGCTGGGGAAGCTGGCCAGTTTGGCCTCGAGCGGGTCGAAGCGCGTTTCGCCCTGGGCCAGCCCCAGCCGCCAGCGGTAGTTGTGCACGGTGATCGCCACCTGGTCGGGGTTGTCCAGGGCCTTGGCGCTGCGCTCGAAGGTGGCGTCGTCGAAGGCCCACTTGGGCGAGGCGGTTTGCCAGATCAGCTTGGCGAAGGCATGGCGGTTCTTTTCATAGCCGGCCTGGCCGCGCGCGGTGGCGAAGTAGTACTGGTACCACCACTGCAACTCGGCACTGGGGGGCAGGGGGGCCTTGGCGGCTTCCTGGCTGCTGATCAGGTAGCCGCTGACCGATACCAGTGCCTTTACCCGCTCTGGCCACAGCGCCGAGACAATGTCGGCGGTGCGTGCGCCCCAGTCGAAGCCGGCGAGCACGGCACGCTGGATATGCAGCGCATCCATGAAGGCGATCACGTCGCTGGCCAGTGCCGAGGGCTGGGCATTGCGTGGGGTTGCCGCAGACAGGAAGCGGGTCTGCCCGTAACCACGTACGTAGGGCACCAACACCCGGTAGCCTTTTGCCGCCAGGGCGGGTGCAACTTGCTCGAAGCTGTGAATGTCATACGGCCAGCCATGCAGCAGGATCACCACCGGGCCATCGGCCGGGCCTTGCTCTACGTAAGCCACATCGAGCACGCCAGCGTTGACGTGTTTCAGCGGGCCAAAGTCATCCGCCGCTGCGGCGGCTGGCTGGGGCTGCTGTGGTGCAGCCGTGGCCATGTTGGTCGCCAGCAGGCCAAGTGGCAGCAGGGCACAGGCGAGCAGCGTACGGCTGAAGCGGCGTGTCAGGGCGGTGGTCGAGTGGCGGGCAGACATCGGGCATCTCCTTGGCGAAGCCATCGGTGCGGGTTGATGGGTGTCAGTAAAGATGACGGCTGTATCGCGGATGTGTCCGCTCGGCCCGTAGGAAACGTTCTTGTGTATCAGGTCTCAATTTGTACACATGAAGATACAAACACCGGCTCGCAGCGGGTTTTGCCGCTTCTGCTACGATCGATAAGTTTTCCCGGCCAAGGAGAGGCCCATGCATTACGTTGTGATTGAACCTCACCGCAGTGAGTACCCGCGGCCCATCCGCTTCGCCAAGGGCACCTTGCTGAACATTGGCCCACGCTACGAGGGCGAGCCAGGTTGGCAGGACTGGTACCTGTGCACCTGCACCGGCCAGGAGCCCGGTTGGGTGCCGGCCCAATTGATCGAGCGGCTCAGCGTGTGCCAGGGCAGGGCGCTGGACCACTACTCGGCGCATGAACTGGATGCCGACCCGGGGCAGTTGGTGCAGATGGTGCGCCCGCTCAATGGCTGGGTCTGGTGCAGGCGCCACGGCAGCGATGAGTTCGGCTGGTTGCCTGCGCAGAAGCTTCAGCAGCTGACCTGATGTACGCGTTCGCTCCAAGTACGCAGCGCTTGTGGGAGCGGCCTTGCGTCGCGAAAGGGCCGCAAAGCGGCCCCGGCAATTTTGCGGGATGCATCGAACCCCTGGGTCCGCTGCGCGGCCCTTTCGCGACGCAAGGCCGCTCCCACAAAAGAACCGGTGCCCTCACATCTGATCCGCTTTTTTTCCATAAACCTGAATCTGTAACGGTATCAGCCCAAGCCCGACAATATGCCCATTCCCGCATCACACTTGTAGAGGTTCCAATGGGCAAGCTCGCGCTATTCCTGGGTGGTTTTCTGCTGCTGACCATTCTGATCGGTATTCTTGGCACCATTCCGCCAAGCTGACGTTAACCACCTATATCCCTCGCGGCCTGCCTGTCCTTCGGGCGGGCCCATTCCTCTTCATTGTTGGCCGATTCACCCTACCGATTTGTACGATAAGTCGTTCTTTGCACTGGGAAAACTGTCCACAAAAAACGTGGGTAGGTCTGTGGATAAAGTGCTGCAAGCCAGGCCCGCGGCGGGCTCTGTTAAATTGAGCAGAATTTGAACAGCCATTTCAGGGCGTTGTTTCAGTAGGCCAGGCCGGCGCGGCGCAGGGCAGCCAGCAGGTCGCGTACCCGCGCCGGCAGCTCGCCGGCGGGGTACACGGCATGCATCTGCGGGTCGTGGCCGTTGCTGGAGGTCAGGCGGTACTGCGGGCATACCCGCACCAGCCGCCCGGCCTTGACCTGCGCTTCGCCGACCCAGGCGGCCAGGCGGGCGATACCGGCACCGGCCAGGGTGCTGTGGTACACCGCGTCACCTGAGTCCAGGCGCAGCCTGGGCCTGGGGCGCAGGCTGGTGATCTGGCCGTCGCGGCAGAAGTGCCAGGCCTTGAGGATGCGCGGGGCAGTGTGCAGGATCAGCGCGTGGCCTTCGAGGTCCTCGGGTTGTTGTGGCGTGCCGGCCAGGGCCAGGTATTCAGGGCTTGCATACAGGTGGCGCTGGTAATCCCACAGCGGGTAGCCGATCAGCTCGCTCGACTGCGGAAAGGCACCGCGCACCACGAAGTCGAACTTGCCTTGCAGCGGGTCCAGGGCCCCGTCGCTGTACTGCACGTCCAGGGTTACCTGGGGGTGGCAGCGGGAAAACTCGGCCAGCACCTGGGGCAGTACATGTTCACCCAGTACCTGCGGCACGGCGAAGCGGATCCAGCCTTGTGCACTGCCGCTGAGCGCGGCCAGTTCGTCGGCGGCATCACGTTGCACATCCAGCAAGCGTTCGGCGTGTGGCAGCAGGCGCTCCCCGGCTTCGGTCAGGGTCACGGCATTGGCGTTGCGGTTGAGCAGTTTGCTCCCGGCGTTGTCTTCCAGGGTTTGTACCGCGCGGGTGACCGCGCTGGGTGAGCGCCCCAGGGCGCGTGCGGCGGCGACGAAGCTGCGCTTGTGCGCCACGCTGACGAACGCCTGGATTTCCCGCAGCATGTCCAATGCCATTGCCTGCTCCTCGTTGCAGTTTTTGCAATATGGCATTTCAACACAAGCGCGGCACTTTGATTAGCCTTGCAGCGTCTTCACTGCCTGGAACCGCGTCATGATGGATATCGCTGTGCTTTCCGTGTTCGCCTTCGCCGCAGGGCTGATCGACGCCGCCGTGGGTGGCGGTGGGCTGATCCAGATCCCGGCCTTGTTCAACGTGCTGCCCACCGCGCAACCGGCGGCATTGCTCGGTAGCAACAAGCTGGCGTCGGTGTGTGGCACGGCCTTCGCTGCGCGTTCGTTCATCCGCAGGGTGACGCTGGACTGGGGGTTGATCGTGCCGGCCGCGCTCAGTGCCTTCGTCATGTCGTTCGCCGGTGCCGCCACGGTGTCGCTGGTGCCGCCCAGCGTGATGCGCCCGGCGGTGCTGGTGCTGATCGTGCTGATGGCCATCTACACCTTCTGCAAGAAGGACTTCGGCACGCTACACAAACCCACAAGGATCGGCCGCAAGGAGCAGTGCCTGGCGGTGCTGATCGGTGGCGCGATCGGCTTTTACGATGGCCTGTTCGGGCCGGGCACCGGCAGCTTCCTGATCTTCCTGTTCATCCGCTTCTTCGCTTTGGATTTCCTGCACGCTTCGGCGTCGGCAAAGGTGGTGAACATCGCCACCAACCTGGCGGCACTGGTGTTCTTCGTGCCATCGGGTAACGTGCTGTACGCCATTGCCTTGCCCATGGCGGCGTGCAATATCCTCGGTGCGCTGACCGGTACCTGGCTGGCGGTGCGCAAGGGCGCGGGCTTTGTACGCGGGCTGTTCCTGGTGCTGTTGTGCGTGCTGATCGCCAAGTTGACGTGGGACTTGCTGGCCGGCTAGTTCACATCACCTGGCGTTGCGGCTCGGCCTGCTCGACGCGGTTGCGGCCATGGGCCTTGGCTCGGTACAGCGCCTGGTCGGCGCGCGCCAGCAGTTCGTCGAGGGTGGGGGCCGGCATGTCGGCGGCACAACCGGCCAGGCCGATACTCACGGTAATCTGCAGGTGTTGGTCGGCCTGCACCACATGCAGGTCCTGCACGGCGCGGCGCAGGCGTTCGGCAGTGAACTTGGCCCGGTCTGGTGCCAGGCCCGGGAGGACCACGACAAATTCCTCGCCGCCCAGGCGGGCGAACAGTTCGCCATCGTGCAACTGGTCCTGCAGGGTGCCGGCGAACTGGCGCAGTACCTGGTCACCGACCGCATGACCGTGGGCATCATTGATCGACTTGAAGTGGTCGATATCCAGCATCATCAGGGTCAGCGGCAGCGCCTGGGCGTGTTGCTGGCGGCTTTCCAGCAGCGCGTTGGCGCGGCGGGTGAAGGCGCTGCGGGTGAGTGCGCCGGTGAGGTGGTCGATGGTGGCCTGATGCGCCAGGCGGGCCATCAGGCTGCGGTTGGCCTGGCTGACGCAGGCCACCACCAGCGGCCCGAGCACCAGCATGGCGATGCCCAGGCGCGCCGACATCAGCGTGGTTACCCCGGGCTCGCTTTGCGGCACGCTGAAATGCATGAGGTTTTGCGCCACCGCCACGATCAGCGTGCTGCCGGCGGTGAGTGTCAGCAGTGAGACCAGGAACGGTGAATAAGTCCAGGCGCACCACAGCAGCGCGGCAATCGGGAAGGCAATGGCCCCGGGGCCGCCGAAGGCAATGCTGGACGCCAGCGAGGCCAGCAGCATCAACAACGGCGCCAGGCGGATGGCCTGGGCGCCACCGCGCACCAGGGATCGCGCCGAGGGCGCCGTCAGCAGCACTGGCAGCACCAGCACGCTGGTCGAGAACTGTTCACTGAACCAGGCCAGCCAAGTGGCGCGCAAGGACTGTTCGAACCACGGCGCGGCCATTGCCGCCGCCATGCTGGCCGCCACTATCGCCCCAGCGGCACAGGCGCCGAACACGCTGAGCACGCCGTGGGGGGTACGCATGCGCCGGTGCAGGCGCGGCAAGCGCGAGAGCAGCAGCCAGAGGGTGACCACCACGCCCAGGTTGCACAGGTTGAACCACAGGGCCGGTACCCAGGCGCTGCCACACAGCAGGTCGGCGCCGACCATGGCCAGCCAGACCAGGGCAAAGCCCGTCAGCGTGGCCTGGCGGGGGTAGCGCAGCAGCACGCCGGCCAATACCGCATTGACCGGCCAGAACAGCGACAGGGATTCGATCGGGCGGGCCAGGATGCCGCCCAGCGTCAGGGCGAAGGTCAGGCCGAGTAGAACGACGTAGTGCAACAAGCGCGATTGGGCTGGAAAAACCATGGGCTCGACCGGCAAAGCGGAAACGAAATCCAGGACAACGGCTTGAAGCACCTGGGGCAATTGCGCATAAGTGTGTTTCGTCAGAGGACTTGATGTCAATCTGCCGCGATCGGTCGAGATAATGCCAAATTGCCTTCATTCGAGATGTGTCACCTCACAGCCCGAAGAACCACGGCACCATCAACACGGTCACCAGCATCACCAGTACGGTGAACGGCACGCCGACTTTGACAAAGTCGGCGAAGCGGTATTGTCCCGGGCCCAGTACCAGCGTGTTGACCGGCGATGACACCGGCGTCATGAACGCCGCCGAGGCGGCCAGCGCCACGGTCATGGCAAACGGGTAGGGCGACATGCCCAGCTGCGTGGCGGTGCTGACGGCCACGGGGGCCATCAGTACTGCAGTGGCCGTGTTGGAGATGAACAGGCCGATCACCGCCGTGACCGCGAACAGGCAGGCGAGGATGGCGCTGGGGCCGGCACCGCCCAGCACGCTGACCAGGCCGCCCACTGCCAGGTCGATGCCGCCGGTTTTCTGCAGTGCCTGGGCAAAGGGCAGCATGCCGACGATCAGCACCAGGCTTTGCCAGTGGATGGCCCGGTAGGCGCTGTTCATGTCGATGCAGCGGCCTGCGCCCATCAGCAGGCATCCGATCAGCGCGGCAATCACATTGGGTACCGCGCCGCTGACCATCAGCCCGACCATCACCGCCAGGCTCAGCAGCGCCTGTGGTGCGCGGGTGCGGGCGGGCGCGACCAGGTCGATTTCCGCGGGCAGGCTCAGTACCAGGAAGTCCTTGGGCTTGCCTTGCAACTGGCGCACGGCCTTCCACGGGCCGACTACCAGCAAGGTGTCGCCCAGGCGCAGCTTTTCTTCCACCAGCTGTTCTTCGATCGCCACCTGCTCGCGGCGCAAGCCCACCACGTTGAGGTCGAAGCGAGTGCGGAAAGCCAGTTCGAGGATGCTCTTGCCGAGCAGTTTCGAACCTGGTGGCAGCAATACTTCGGCCATGCCCAGCTCCTGGGACTGGTCGATGAAGTAGGCGGCCTTGAAGTGCAGTGGCTCCAGTTGCATGGTCTGGCACAGGCTGCGCAGGTCGTCGCGGTTGGCGAACAGGTCGAGCAGCAGCACATCGCCCTGGTGCAGCACGGTGCTGGAGTCGGCGGCGATCACCCGCGTGGTGAACTTGTGCTGGCGCTCGATACCGATCACGTTGGCGCCATGCCGGGTGCGCAGCTCCAGCTCGCCCAGGGTATGACCGATCAGCGGCGAGTGGGGGCGGATGCGCAGGCGCCGTTCGCGGCCGTTGAGCTTGTAATCCAGCACCAGGTCCAGCAGGGTGCGGCGGCTTTCGACGCGGCCGTCCTTGCGCACTTCGCCATTCAGCCAGTGCCGGGTCAGCAGCATGTAGCCGATGCCCAGCACCAGCACCACCAGGCCGAACGGGGTGAAGCTGAAGAAGCTGAAGCCCGCTTCGCCATGGCGCACCAGTTCGCTGTGCACCACCACGTTGGGCGGTGTGGCCACCAGGCTGAGCATGCCGCTGATCAGGCCGGCGAAAGCCAGCGGCATCATCAGGCGGGCGGGTGATAGCTGCAGGCGTGCGGCGATGCTCAGCACCACCGGAATGAAAATGGCCACCACGCCGGTGGAGCTCATCATCGAACCCAGCCCCGCCACGGCCACCATCAGCAACACCAGCAGGCGCGCCTCGCTGTTGCCGGCCCGCTCGCTCATCCATTCGCCGATACGGTAGGCAATGCCGGTGCGCACCAGGCCTTCACCGATCACGAACAGGGCGGCGATCAACACCACGTTGGGGTCACTGAAGCCGGCCAGCGCCTGCTCCACGGTGAGGATGCCCGACAGCGGCAGGGCGAGGATCACCAGCAGCGCGACCACGTCCATGCGTGGGCGGTTGATGACGAACAGGGTGATGACGATGGCCAGCAGGCCGAGGACCCAGAGCAGCTCTTGGTTCATGGGGAGGGGGTGTTCCTTCACACGGGGGCACGATAGACAGTAGCAGCAGTGTGCCGGATTGCGGTGAAGGGGGTGTTGATGTGCTGCAACAAAAAGGGCCGCTAGGCGGCCCATCGCTGGCAAGCCAGGCTCCCACAATGACTGCGCATGGCTTGAGGTCAATGCGGTCGAGGGGGGAGCTGGCTTGCCCCGGTGATGGGCTGCGCAGCAGCCCCTCAGGTCACCGGATCAGTGACGGTGACGGCGGTGCTTGCCGTTGTTGTCGCCCAGGTGGTTGCCGATGGCACCACCGGCTGCGCCACCCAGGCCAGCGCCCACGGTGGAGCCGGTCTTGCCGCCTACCGCACCGCCCAGCAGCGAACCGCCGGCCGAGCCCAAGCCACCGCCGATGGCGGCTTCGGTACGGTTGCCCTTGCGTGCACCTACCGCACTGCCGGCTGCGCCGCCGAGGCCGGCGCCGATGGCCGCCCCCGTTTTGCCGCCGATCTGTTGACCGACAACGTTACCCAGAACACCACCCAGGCCACCGCCAATGGCGGCGGTACCGTCACCGGCGAAAGCGCCCTGGCACAGCAGCAGGCCGAGGGCAAGGGAAGGCAGAGTCAGACGCATGATACGAACCTCAAAGGAATCATCAGGTTAAGGTGCCGCGCAACGGGCGGCGGGCCAGGGTTGAAAAAGACGCTTCAGCGGTAGTAGCGGTCACCACGGTATTGACGATTGTCATCATCGTCGTCGCGGTCATGCCGATGGTGGTGGCGATGGCCACGATCGCGATCACGGTCACGCCAGCCATCGTCGTCGTCATGGTAGCGATGGCTATGGCACCCTGCTGTCAGCAGGACAACGGCAATCAGCGAAAGGCTTGCAAGACGGGTCATCACGATATAGGTCCTTGATCCGCAAAGGTTTACGGCACACCCTCTGAGACTGGAAAGGATCCATTTGGTTTCGCTGGCAGGCAAAAATTTGTCGTGCCAGCGATGAGCGGCGGGGAAAATGTGGAATCAGTGGGTTGGCTGAATTGCCAGCACCACACCGTTGGTGATCTGCACCAGCACGTAGCGCCCTCCCATGTCTACCCAGTGACTCTCCTTTTCCGGCGCTGGCAGGCCCTTGGTTTTCCAGTCCTTGATTGCCTGGTCATCGCGTTTGTACTGGTCGGGTGCCTTGTCGCCGACCTTGAGCTCGCGGTTGTGGGTTTCTGGCGCGGTGATGCTTTCTTCGCCGGAGGGGGCTGCGGTGGCAGCGAGGGGCAGGCAGGGAAGGGCGGCGAACAGCAGGTAGTGCAATTTCATGACGTTCTCCTTGTGGCGGAATGCCTTATCTGCGACAGCCACCTGCGCGTGACAATTCACTCGCGATGCTTGCCAGTGCTAGAGTCGCCTTCTTTTTTACCCTGAGGATGGAACATGCGTGCGATTCTGCCGATGGCCGCGGCGCTGATGCTGGTCGGTTGTGCTTCTGCGACCATGGAAACGGCCCGCGGCGGCAAGCCGACCGCGCAGCTCGACTCGCACAAGGCGCCGGAACTGGTAGCCCAGTGCATCCAGTTCAGCTGGCAGGAGGAGAAGGTGTTCGGCGACGACGCCAGTGGTTATCTGGAACCACGCAAGCAGGGTGGGTTCACGGTGTATACCCGTGAAGCCGAGGCGTTCGTGGATGTGTATCCGCAGGCGGGTGGGGCGCGGGTGGATTACTACGCGCAGAAGAACGACGGTGTGGCCCTGCAGCGCCGGGCGGCAGCGGCGACCTGCCTGTAACGGCTGGCGACTGCACATGGCTGGCTGACTTGGCAGGAGCTCTGTGGGGTCGGGTGGGAGCGGGCGCGCCCGCGAACACCGGCGTAGCCGGTGCCAGCCACCGCGTTGTTTCTTCGCGGGCACGCCCGCTCCCACAGTGACCGCGCCAGCATTACAATTTTTAGCAAGGCTTTTGTGTCGCTGGGAGATTGGTGGAGGCTAGCATGAGCCCCCACGAATCAAGGAAGACACCATGGACCGCTCACTGCAACTCAACCGCGCCAGCTGGGATGAACGTGCCCCGCTGCACGCTGCTTCCAACGACTACGAAGTCGAACGGCTCGTCCAGCATCCCGAACACCTTTCCGAAACCGTACGCTTCGACCTGCCGTTGCTTGGCAATATCGACGGGCTCAACGCCGTCCACCTGCAGTGCCACATCGGTACCGATACCCTCTCGCTGGCGCGCCTTGGCGCCAAGGTCTGTGGCCTGGACTATTCCGCGGCTTCGCTGGCCGAGGCGCGGGCGCTGGCCCAGCGCTGTGCGGCACCCATCGCGTATGTCGAGTCTGACGTCTACGCCGCCGACAAAGTGTTGCCGGCCGGCACGTTCGACCTGGTCTACACCGGCATCGGCGCGCTCTGCTGGCTGCCTCGCATCGAGCCGTGGGCGCGTACAGTCGCGGCCCTGCTCAAGCCGGGCGGGCGGTTGTTCCTGCGCGACGGGCACCCGATGCTGATGGCAGTCAACGAAGACCACCAGGACCGCCTGCAACTCGAATACCCGTATTTCGAGCACGAAGAACCGACGGTGTGGCACAACGACCAGACCTACGTCGAAACCGAGCAGCGCCTTTCCCACACCGAAACCCACGAGTGGAACCACGGCCTGGGCGAGGTGATCAGCGCCTTGCTGGCCCACGGTCTGCAGCTGACCGCCTTGGTCGAGCACCAGAGCATCCCCTGGGAGGCGCTGCCGGGGCAGATGGTCAAGGGCGACGACGGTGAATATCGCCTGCGCGAGCAGCCCGCACGCCTGCCCCTGAGCTACACCCTGGTTGCAGTAAAAGCCTGATCAGGACAGGTAGCCACCGTCGACATTGAGCGCGGTACCGGTGGTGTAGCTGGAGGCATCGCTGGCCAGGTACAACACGGCGCCGGCCATTTCCTTGGGGTCGGCCACGCGCTTGAGCGGGATCTGCTGCAGCGCGGCATTGAGGATGGCGTCGTTCTTCACCAGTGCCGAGGCGAACTTGGTGTCGGTCAGGCCCGGTAGCAGGGCGTTGCAGCGGATCCCGAACGGCGCGCATTCCTTGGCGAAGACCTTGGTCATGTTGATGACCGCCGCCTTGGTCACCGAATAGATGCCCTGGAACAGGCCGGGCGAAACCCCGTTGATCGAAGCCACGTTGATGATGCTGCCGCCACCATGCTCGCGCATCAGCTTGCCGGCCTCTACCGACATGAAGAAGTAGCCACGGATGTTCACGTCCACGGTCTTCTGGAAAGCTCCTGGGTCGGTATCCAGCACGTTGCAGAACTGCGGGTTGGTAGCGGCGTTGTTGACCAGGATGTCCAGCCGCCCGAACTGTTCGCGGATGCCGGCGAACACCTGCTGGATCTGCTCCAGCTCACCGATGTGGCAGGCCACCGCCGTTGCCTTGCCACCGGCGGCGATGATGGCGTCAGCCACCTGCTGGCAACCGTCGAGCTTGCGGCTGGACACGATCACATGGGCACCTTGCTGGGCCAGCAGGTGGGCGATGGCCTCGCCGATGCCACGGCTGGCGCCGGAAACGAAGGCAATCTTGCCGTCGAGGTCGAACAGGTGGGTCTTGGACATGCTGTTTTCCTTGTTATCCGTCGTCGAGGTCGGGGCTCAGAGGCTGGACTTGGCGATGACCTGCAAGGTCATCTGCTCCAGCAAGCGGTTCATGTGGATGAACTGGGCGAAGCGCTTATCCTGGGTCTGGCCGTGGTAATAGCGGTAGTAGATCTGCTGGACGATGCCGGCCAGGCGGAACAGGCCATAGCAATAGTAGTAATCGAAGTTGTCCAGGCGGATGCCGGCGCGCTCGGCGTAGTAATCGACGAACTGGCGGCGGGTGAGCATGCCCGGCGCGTTGCTCGGCTGGCGACGCATCAGCTGCACCGGCGCCGGGTCATCGGCCTCGATCCAGTAGGCCAGGCTGTTGCCCAGGTCCATCAGTGGGTCGCCGAGGGTGGCCATTTCCCAGTCCAGCACACCGATGATGCGCATGGGGTTGTCGGCATCGAGGATCACGTTGTCGAAACGGTAGTCGTTGTGCACGATGCCGGGCCGCGGGTGGTCGGCGGGCATTTTCTCGTGCAGCCACGCGGTCACCTGTTCCCAGCGCGGGGCGTCAGGGGTCAGGGCCTTTTCATAGCGGCTGGTCCAGCCCTCGATCTGGCGCTGCACATAGCCTTCCGGTTTGCCCAGGTCGGCCAGGCCGCAGGCGTTGTAGTCCACCTGGTGCAGTTCCACCAGGCGGTCGATGAAGCTCTTGCACAGGGCCTCGGTGCGGTGGGCGTCAAGGTCCAGCTCGGCCGGGATGTCCGAGCGCAGGATGATGCCCTTGACCCGTTCCATCACGTAGAACTCGCCGCCGATCAGGCTGCTGTCGGTGCAATGCACATAGGCCTTGGGGCAGTAGGGGAAGCCGCTGTTGAGCTGGTTGAGGATGCGAAACTCGCGGCCCATGTCGTGGGCCGACTTGGCCTTCTGCCCGAACGGTGGACGGCGCAGCACGAAGTCGCGGCCCGGGTAGCTGACCAGGTAGGTAAGGTTGGAGGCGCCGCCAGGGAACTGGCTGATGCTCGGCAGGCCATCCAGGCCGGGGATGTTGGCTTTGAGGTAAGGGTCGATGACAGCCGCGTCGAGTTCTTCGCCGGGGCGTACCTGGGTGGACTGGTCGGTGAGCGTCATGCGTTTTCCTTATTCTCGATCGCAAGGACTATTGGCTAATCTAATGGTCCGCTGGGGATGGGACAAGCGTGCCAGATGCCATATAGGTGAGGGTGTTGCTGCCTGATCAACTGCCTTGATGAAGCGACTGCCCCTATCGCCGGCAAGCCAGCTCCCACAGGTACAGCGGCGTTCTGCAGGCAGATGCTGACCCTGTGGGAGCTGGCTTGCCGGCGATAGGGCCCGAACAGGCGGGCAAAAAAAAACCGAAGCCGGTCAGGCTTCGGTTTTTCGATCATCCGCTATTTCCAGCCCTCAGGACGGGAAAAGCTCGCTGAGCTTCATCGACAGCATCATGTCGCCTTCAACGCGCAGCTTGCCGCCCATGAATGCCTGCATGCCGTCGGTTTCGCCGCTGACGATACCCTTCAGGGTTTCGCTGTCCATTACCAGGGTGCAGTTGGCATCCGGGTTTTCGCCTTCCTGCAGATCGCAGGTGCCGTCCTTGACGATCAGCGCGTAGTGCTTGTCTTCGTCGGTGATGTTGAAGCCGAACACCAGGTCCAGGCCGGCGGCAGCGGATGGGTTGAACTTCTCTTGCATCTTTTTGACGGCATCAGCTACGGAGGTCATGGCGCATTCCTTATAGAGTGATTTACACGTCCCCGCAGGGACACAACAAGCCGGGCTCATCGATAGGTGACAAGCTCCGGCGCCCTCAACAGCTGCACATGGGCCTGGCTGTTGAAGGAAGCCAGTGCCACGTCGCGGCCGCGGAACTTCAGCTGGCTGAGCGACGTGTTGATGATCTGCCAGTTCAGCGCGAACGCCTGGCCGGGGGTGATACGGGTAACCAGGTGGAGCAGGGCGGCAATGGTGCCGCCCGAGGTGAAGATGGCGATATTGTCGCCGCTACCGGCGGCATCCAGTACGCGCTGCAGGCCGCCTTGCACGCGGGCGGTGAACGCCTGCCAGGTCTCCAGGCCATCGTCGGCATGTTCGCCATCGTGCCAGCGCTGCACCATCAGTGCGAACAGGCGCTGGAACTCGCTGCGGTGCTGCGCGCCATTGCGCAGGATGTGCAGGGCGTCAGGCTCCTGAGGCAGCAGCCCGGGCAACAAGGCGCGGATCACACCATCGGCATCGAACTCATTGAATGCTGCATCGGTCTCAACAGCCGGCACCGGGCAGCCATTGGCGTGCAATGCATCCAGTGCCAGGCGCGCGGTATCCTGCTGGCGGCGCAGGTCGCCTGCCACGCAGCGGTCCAGCCTTACACCGAGCTGGGCCAGGTGCTCACCCAGGGCCTGGCTCTGGCGCACGCCCACGGGCGAGAGGACATCGTAGTCATCGGCGCCGAAGGAGGCTTGGCCATGTCGGATCAGGTAGAGGTTGCCCACGAAAGGTTCCGGCCTGTTGGAGGTTGCTGCGAGGTTAGGATGCGGCACACGGGCTGTCAACGAAAAAACATACAAGCGTTTGAAAAGGTTGTTTGAAAGGTGTTGCCAGCGTTTGCCACGGCTGGCAGCACCTCAGGCGCAACGGTATGCTTGCTACAGTTACGCGCCGTAGTGGCGCAAGTCTTTAAGGAGTCAACGTGGAGTTTCTTGCTGAATACGCAAGCTTTCTCGCCAAAACCGCCACCCTGGTCATCGCCATCCTGATAGTGCTGTCGGCCATAGCCGGGCTGCGCGGCAAGGGGCGGCGCAAATCGGGTGGGCAATTGCAGGTCACTCGCCTGAACGAGTTCTACAAGGACCTGCGCGAGCGCCTGGAATCCGGCCTGCTCGACAAGGCCCAGCTCAAGGCCTTGCGCAAGCAGCAGGCCAAGGCGGAAAAGCGGCAGAAGAAGGGCAAGGCCGAGGAAAAGGGCCGGGTCTTCGTGCTGGACTTCGATGGCGACATCAAAGCTTCTGCCACCGAAAGCCTGCGCAACGAAATCACCGCGCTGCTGACCCTCGCCACCCCGCGTGACGAAGTGGTGCTGCGCCTGGAAAGCGGTGGCGGCCTGGTGCACAGCTACGGCCTGGCTGCATCGCAGCTGGCGCGCATTCGCCAGGCCGGCATCCCGTTGACCGTGTGCATCGACAAGGTGGCCGCCAGCGGCGGCTACATGATGGCCTGCATCGGCGAGAAGATCGTCAGCGCACCGTTCGCCGTACTGGGTTCCATCGGCGTGGTGGCGCAGCTGCCCAACGTCAACCGCCTGCTGAAGAAGCACGACATCGATTTCGAAGTGCTGACCGCCGGTGAATACAAGCGCACCCTGACCGTGTTCGGCGAGAACACCGAGAAGGGCCGGGAGAAGTTCCAGGAAGACCTGGACATCACCCACCAGCTGTTCAAGGACTTCGTTGCCCGCTATCGCCCGCAGCTGCACATCGACGAAGTGGCCACCGGCGAAGTCTGGCTGGGCGTCGCGGCACTCAACCGCAAGCTGGTGGACGAGTTGCAGACCAGCGACGAGTACCTCAGCGAACGCGCGCGCAACGCCAACCTGTTCCACCTGCACTACGCCGAACGCAAGAGCCTGCAGGAGCGAATCGGCATGGCTGCCAGTGGCACCGTGGAGAACACAGTGGTGGGCTTGTGGAGTAAACTCGGTCGCCTGCGCTAACACCTTGAACCCGTTGAAATTTTTTTTCGTTCAGGGGGTTGCAAGGTTAAAGGAATGAAGACATAATGGCGCCCATCGAAACGCAGCAAACTTTGAAAAAGGTTCAGCGTTTCAAGGAGATAGCGAAGCGCAAGCTGCTAGATCCGACCTTTGAGGCCGAGTAGCAAAGTGGTTATGCTCCGGATTGCAAATCCGTCTACGCCGGTTCGATTCCGACCTCGGCCTCCACCATTCGAAAGCCCCGCAACCATTGAGGTTGCGGGGCTTTTTTAATGCCTGCGGATTTTGTTGACCCCGGCCATTTGGGACAATCCTGGGGCTCACGGCTGATACCTCTCATCAATCCAGCGCCCAGGCGCCATAGCGGGTGTAGGTTCGGGTTGGGTTTCGTGCGGGGAAAGCTGGAGCTGGTTGCCGGCCTGCAGCTGGCTGTCGGGGATGCAACTTATGCCGTCGCGCCAGTCGAAACCGAAGGTCCAGCAGGTTGCGCCGCGCTCGTCGTCGTGGAAGACGTCAACACCTTTGGGCAATTCGCCTGCGCTGGCGCCGGTGGCCAGCAGCAGGAGGCAGAGGGCGAGGCGGGTCATTAATAGTCATCCCGGTTCAGTTCTTTGATGAAGTCGCCACCCGAGCACAGTCGCTCGTCTGCAATCGCGTCCACGCCATTGAGATCTTCCAGAGCAGTCTTGGCACGCTCCATGGCGAGCTGGGCATGTCCGAGCTGGTGCCGCTTCCTCACTTTGTAGGAATGAAGGGCCTTCGCTTTATCCGGATACGCAAACCGGCGCCTATCCCGTCAGTGCTAATCTCGTCGATATAGCGGAAGTGGTCCGGCCAAGCCGGTTGCTGTCTTCAGGCATGACTTCGTCCTTGGCCGCCATATCGCGGCAGTTGGCGAAAAAAGTTTAAGTTCTGGTGACTTTAATCTGTGGCGGGGTGTCCACCGGTCACGAGGAGTGCTTCGCTCCTCATTAGCGGTGGATCACATGAGCTCTATTAGCAAGGATCAACAGTTTCATGCGTACGAACTGCTTCGAAAGCTCGATACCTACACGGCTCAAACGATGAGTCAGGTTGTGTATGGTGTGACGTCCTCCTCCAGCTGGCGATCGGATTGCGACCAGCACCGACGCATTTTTGAAGAATGGATGGCTTTTGCTGCAACGATGCACCTGCCTGAGCCGCCGGACGAAGACTGATCGCCGCTTGTCCGATTCAGTTTTCAGTATCTCCCGCTGCGGTTGATAACCGCTTCGTGTTCGCTATTGTGAAAGTTCACCTATCGCATACAACTAAAGTCGTAGGAGATCGACATGAGGATACGCGGTGAAGTTTTCTGGCAATGGGCTGATCCTTCGCTTCACCACCGCACTCATGACGAGACCCTTGGCGATGGAACGCACATAGATGTACAGGTGCGACTGTCGCGCGCAGGTAACACGCAAATGTTCATTGGAGTCTATGCCTCGACGGGCATGGCCCTTCACGAGGAGGCGTTCGATTCCCGTCCCGGTGAATCAATGACCAGGGCTTTAGCCTGGGGCGTCGGACGGGCTCGCCGCATTGCCACAGAAACTCTCCCAAAATTCGACCAGGTAGCCTGCTCGTGATAGGGGAGAGGGGTTGCTGGTGCGTTTCGCGGTAGCCAGCCAGGAACAGCAGGTAGTCGCTGTGGGTGCGCTGGTCTTCGAAGTCATTACTGTCCTTGCGCAGTACTTGCTCGCTCAGGCCGAGCGGGTTGAGCCTGATGAACACATCGCGTGGGTCGGTGTTGCTGGACCGGTTTTCTGTGGGCTGGGAAAGCCTCAATTACAAGATGCGCGCCTGTCGCACGGAGGACGCGCAATGTCGGGAACTGATAGCTTTAAGAATCTGTACAAGAAGCTGGATGCCACGTCGAAAACTAGGTTTCATGCCTCTCGGCGCCTGCGCCTGCATGCGAAGCTTTCGACCTATACGGTCGTCATCCTGTCGGGTTGCTCGGCCCAGAGAGCTGCCACGTCCACCTTGATGACGCCGGCGACGTAGGATGGGCATACGCATCGGCGCTGAAGCCCAGCATGGACAGGGCTTTCTTGATGGCGTCGGTCAACGACTTCTTCGGCGCCTCACCATCAGAGGTCATGCCGTACTTGGTCTTGTACTGGTGCCGGGTGCACCCGTACTGCTCGACCTCGCCGCGCTGGCCGTCCTGCATGAACCAGAGCTGGATTTTGACGGTGTGGCCGATCTCCCGGCCCAAGCAGATTCGCTTGTCGCCTTCGCCGGAAAACACCTCGTGACCGTCGTCGAATCGCTCCTCAAGCACCTTCCAGCCCCAACCGATACCGACCGGGCCGAACATTTCGGTCGCCTTCATGACCGTCGCGGTGCCGTTCAGGTTGGTGATCTTCTGGCCGCCGACCTCGGCGTTCTTGGTGTAGCGGGTATCGGTGGTCTGCACCTGCTCCCAGATGCGCATGTTGGTTGTGGACATTGGAAAACCTCGCGCCAGGCCGGCGCCGTCAGTTGTAATAGGGGAAATGCCAGGTCAAGCCCTGATGTAGGCCAAGCGGCCTGGGCGTCGGCTATGGTTGTGCGCTCTGGCGGGCATTTGCGCCTCACCGGGACGCGAAGAAAAGCGGCGATAAATGCTTGCAGATGCTGCGTTATAGCGGCGGCGGATGGTTTGGTTTACGGATTTCTAAACAAAACTTGCAGGATTTTGCGTTTATTATGTTGGCATTTTTCAGTATCTGGCTCTAATTCCCACGGGTGCTTCAAATTCCCTGTATAGTGGCTGCGTAGCCGTTTTCTGCGGCTTCTCACTAAGAGGTAGCTTTTATGCACCAGGCCATTTCCCCAGAGACGCAGCGTGCCCATGAGCGCTTGAATGAACAGACTGACTTGTTCATCAAGCAGGGAGGCCAGATTGAAAGCGTTCCTTCTGGAGTCAGCGGCGTGCTAGCGAGCAAGCCGAAGGTCGTTTGGACGAACCCTCACACGGCCAAGCCGATTCACAAACGATAGCGCGCCCAGATGCACTGCTTGCTCGCTCCATGGTGAACGTGAGGGCACAACCGTGTTTGATGCGCCAAGTGATTCAGATATTGCCGTGCGGATTGGAGTGAGCGAGGCGGATGTAGCTCTTTACCGGGGTGATACATTTCGATTGAAAGATGGTTCGTGGCTCATCCATTTTTCCTTCGCAATGCCCCAAAAGCTACGGCAAAGCCTTACCGGCAGTTTCACCCTCCTTTTCAAAATGAAAGAAACAGGCGACAGGCGTATGAGTGAGCTGGATTGAGCATACGATCTGGATGCCAACTCAGCCCAAGCCCTGTCCCAGTGGTCCGCTTTATCTCTTCTGGAAGAGTGGGAAGCGCATACTCAAATAGCTCAGGACTTCTGAGCATTGAGAGGTGTGTATGTCCAGAGATAGGTATGGCGTAGATAGTGACAGACAGGTCAGTCAGCCAGCCGATAATGAGGGGCGGCTACAGAGATCAGTCGATCAGAGTGAGAGCGCTTTCCAAGAGAACTGTGACGACAATTTCGACAGCCCTCCCTTTCGAAGAGGGCAGAAGCAGGGCCCGCCGGACCCATCGAGGGTATCCCATGCAGAGCGTTATAGTTATCACAAGCGCCCATTGGAATAACGTTCAGCTGTAGATGGGCCTAAATGTAAAAGCCTGGCCCGGTGCCGGGCTCTTTGGGTGTTGATTTCGCGCCAAATGACCAAGTGGCGGGCCCGCTGGTAGGAGTTCACACCCGAACCTCGTAGCCCAAGGTCGACTCTCCGCAGATGCAGGCCCGGCAGTTCCAGGCCTGCGGATTTTCGATACTGGCCAGTTCGGCCTGGTGCATCGCGGCCGCGAAGGTCGGACCCTTGAACAACATCAGCACCCGGTCGCCGGGCATTGCCTGACTCTCGGGCAGTTCAGCGACCTGCTCATCAATGAGCGTGGTGATCAGTGGCGTTGTCATGCAGCCTCCTTGCGCCGAACGGCAATACGCCGAATGCGCTCGCAGTAATGTTTGAACTCGTTGGAGTCGATGACGAGGATCGAGGATGGAGAAGTAGGCGACGACCATCGTCTCGGCCTTCGCATCCTCCACCGGGCCAGACCCGGTAGAAGCATCGTCTCGATTGCTGCCTCGATGGCGCTCACCGCCACGCTGTGGGGATTCATTCCGCGTCCTCGGCCTGGGCCAGCACCGTTTCCTTGGCAAAAGGAGTGAGTAGCTGCCGAGCTATCTCTTCAAGCTGGCCCATCGCGAACTCATCCACCGCTTGGGCGAAGCGCTCGTAGGTCACGCCACGCTGGTGGAAGTTGCGCTGGAAGACTACGTTACGGCGCGCCAACAGCTCCGCGATGCCATCGTCGAACCAGCGCGCCTCAGCTTCCTCAGCCGCGCTCTCGCTCACCGGAGGCGGCAACTGGTTGTCGTACTGCCATTGTGCTGCTCGAAGTGCGCCCATGGCGGTCCTCCTACACAGATGGGGTGGATGGTAGGTTTGTTTGTGGGCGGGGTAAGTCGTGAATAGCGCTCGGATAAAGTCGCGTAGTGCGCTGATGTATGCAATTGCCTTAGAATGCTCGCCTTTCACCCCTCAAAGGAATGAATACGTGGTGAGCAATAACGCAATCTGCTGCCCGCAATGCCAAGGTCAAAACGTCCAGCTTCTGTCTATCATCCATGCTGCTGGCACTTCTCACATACAAGCAACCCACCAAGCGCAGTCCCAATCCGGATTCGGACCAAGCGTGACCGTTGAAACTTCAGGTCGGCATCAGACCAATTTGGCGGCAAGCGTCGGTCCACCTCCAGGTAAGCGCTTGCTTGGCCCGGTCATCCTTACGGGGGTTGGTGCAATCATCTTGTACGATGGCCTCAAGCTTATGAACACCTTCTGGGGCGTTGATTGGTCAAGGTTCTTCATAGGCGCGACATTTATCACCGTCGGTGTAATTGGATTCGTTCGCCACTGGAAATTCAACGTCGCACAGTACGACAAACTGGAAGAGTGGCGCCGCACTTGGATGTGCCACGCTTGTGGCACTCGATTCATTCCGTAAACGGTATTGAGAGGGCACCTGCGGGTGCCTTTTCTTTTGGCAGAGCTGTTCAGTATTGCGCTGGAGGAGAGGAACAATGCCGGACGCTATCGTCCCATGGCATCCGTATCAGCGAACCCTTGATCAGCCTAAATCCCCCTCAACGATAAGCAACTCACGACGATAGGCGCGTAATGCCATCGCCTTTGCTTGCGAATAGGCGGGATCGGCATAGCACGCCTGGGCCTGGGCATAACTGTCGAACTCGACCGCCAGCGCCCGTGTGCTGGTATGCGACTCGACCAGCGCTGTCGAATCGAGAGCCTTGAGCCTGGCGCCATAATGCTCGGCGATTGGCGCCCACAACCGGCCATATTCCTGCTGCGCCTGCGTGTCGGTAACAGCAGTCCCCAGAATGATCCAGTAACCTTTCATCAATTACTCCTGTTTGCATGTTCTGTACGAGAAGCCTGCCTCAGGGAGCCAGCCAGCAGGATTGCCACAATCCTTCATGGCGCAGGAAGCGCGCCCGTTGCTGAACGGGTCGTGTGAGATCCAGCCACTCCAGCGCTCGCGGCTCGATGCATAGGATTGCGAAGTGCTCGAAACCGCCCTGGATGCGTTCGTAGGCGACTTCAGGGCTTTCAATCACCTGCCCCGGCACAGCGCCATGACGGAACAATGCCTGTGTCTTGTCACGCGCCGTCGACCAGCAGCGTCGTCGATACTCGATGTCCTCGACCAGGGTGGCAAGCCCCTCCATGCGCACCTGGGTCAGGCCGCAAGGGCTCAGTGCCGTTAGTGCAACGCGTGGATCAACGGCAATCTGCGTGCATTTTGCCGAGCGCCTGTCCGCGTAAAAGTACAGCGCGCCTGCACGGGCGTCGGCATCTCGCAGTACAACTGTCCTGGAGACGGGCCATCCTTGCTCGTCCAGGGTGGACAGTTGCATGAGCCGATAAGGGTTGCGCACCGGGCCGACCGGGATCGCCAGTTGCGCCCATATGCTTTGAAACAGATCGTCCAGCATGAAAAAACCAGGCTCCATGAAACGAGGGCCGCAGCAGTGCTGCGGCCACGGACGATCAAATGCTGCGTGTTACGCCGCCATCGACCCTGATGTTCTGCCCAGTGATGTAGGCCGCGCCTTCGCTAGCAAGGAACGCAATGGTCGCAGCGATTTCTTCGCTGGTGCCGTAGCGCTTGAGCGGCACGCTGTCGCGGCGTTGCTCGGTGCTCGGCAAGCTGTCGATCCAGCCGGGGAGGACATTGTTGATGCGCACGTTATCGCCGGCGAAATTGTCGGCGAAGATCTTGGTGAATGCGGCAAGGCCCGAGCGGAATACCGCAGAAGTCGGGAACAGCTCGCTGGGTTCGAACGCCCAGGCAGTGGAGATGTTGATGATCACTCCGCTCTTCTGACGCTGCATGTAAGGCGTCACCAGGCGAGTCGGGCGAATGACATTGAGCAGGTAAGTATCCATGCCCTTGTGCCAATCCTCGTCGCTGATTTCCAGGATTGGCGCGCGTGGACCATGGCCGGCGCTATTGACCAGCACATCGATACGGCCCCACTTCTCCACGACAGCGTCGACCAGGCGTTGCAGGTCTTCAACCGACTGGTTGCTACCGGTTACACCAATACCGCCGAGCTCGGCAGCCAACGCCTCGCCCTTGCCCGAAGAGGAAAGAACCCCAACCTTGAAGCCTTCGGCGGCCAGGCGTCGTGCTGCCGCAGCGCCCATGCCGCTGCCACCTGCCGTGATAATTGCAACTTTTTCTACTGACATGCTGCCTCCAATCTCTCAATGCTGATTTTTCAGGTGCATTCACCTTAGCAGCAGCCCCATTGGTGAGGGAGACAGCTAAACTTCACTATTACGATAGATTAACTATCCGCAGCTTGTTGCTTGAGCCAGCATTGGACCACGCTCAACGAGTCTGGCTGTTTCATCTTGCGTGGCCAGACCAGATAAAACGACTTGTCGATCCTGAGTTGCTGGGTAAAAACCTGCATCAGCCGGCCTGCGGCAATGTCATCACCGACGAACGCAGGGCTGGCCAGGGCAATGCCCTGACCGCTGATTGCCGCTTCAATGGCCAATGAGGTCTGATTGAAACGCAGGTTTCTGGCTGTGGGCTGCATGTGTTGTGGGAACAGCTCTGCAAGGAACTGAGGCCAGAAATTATGGGCATCGTGCAACATGACGAAGTCCTGCAACTGCGCAAAGCTGGCAGGTATTTCGCTGCCTTCGAACAGCCTTGGGCTGGCCACCGCAATGATTCGCTGCTCCATCAGCAGCTCGCTATTCAAACCTGCTCCGAACTCGGGCTTGCCATAGCGGACAGCGATATCCACACCATCGGTGCTGAAGTGCGACAGCCGGTCGGTTGCCAGCACACGCAAATCGATGTCTGGGTGGCTCTGCGCAAAATTGCCGAGCCTGGGAATCAGCCATTTCGAGGCGAAGGTAGGTGTAACGCTGACTGTCAGGTGAGAAGTCTGTGGCCGAAGCAGGCGTGTTGCCTCGTCGATCATGGCCAGTGCACTGCGAATGCTTCCGCTGTAGCCCAGGCCCGCATCAGTCAACGCCAAGCCACGGGGCAGGCGTTCAAACAAACGCAGATCCAGGCTCGCCTCCAACCCGCGTATCTGCTGGGCAACTGCCGCCTGGGTCACGCCCAGTTCCTCGGCAGCCACACGGAAGTTCAAGCGGCGAGCCACCACTTCAAAAACACGTAACGCGTTCAGCGAGGGCAAATCAGGGAAACCGTCTGGCATGGCAATCAAGATTCTATCGAGTTCGGCAATTGTTCTGTCTCTCTGATGCTTTCACAAGGTTGATAACCTGATCGGGCTCGAAAGATTCACTGTGCCGAGGCTACTCCCTGCAACTAGCTAAAGAAACCTGTGCCAATCGAAAGCATCGCTTGGCTAGCTTGCTGAAACGTTTCTTCGTGTCTATAAAGGGGAACAACTCCAAGAAAGGCAACCTGTCATGCCCCTCCTCAAATTCTTCGTTGCTCTCGGCGCCCTGTCCGCAGCCTCCCACACCATGGCCTGGGATTACGTTCTGCTCGACACCGACAAAGCCGCCCAGAACTGGCAGATCACCAGCCAGCAACTTGGCATAAAAACCGACAAGCCCTTCAGCGTTACCTTGCGCACTTTGCACGGAGGCCGGCAAGAGGGTGTCAGCATCGTCGACATCGATAACGGTACGATGAAACTTTCGATAGTGCCGACCCGTGGAATGAACGTCTTGCAGGCGTCGGTCGGCAATGTGCGCATGGGCTGGGATTCGCCGGTCCAGGAAGTGGTCAACCCGTCCTTCATCGAGCTTAATGGGCGCAATGGCCTGGGCTGGCTGGAGGGCTTCAACGAACTGGTCGCCCGCTGCGGTTACGAATGGGTCGGCCACCCCGGCGTCGACAATGGCGAGTTGCTGACCCTGCACGGTCGGGCCGCCAACATACCTGCGAACAAAGTCACGCTGCACATCGATGAGAAACCACCATACGCCATCAGCCTGCGTGGCGAACTGAAAGAGCAGGCGTTCAAGAAGGTCGACTTCTCCGTCGTGACTGAATTGGTCACCGAACCGGGCAGCGTGATGTTCGTCCTCAACGACACTCTGACCAACAACGGCGATTATCCGAAGGAATACCAGGCGCTGTATCACAGTAACTTCAGCACCCCGTTTCTGGAGCAGGGTGCTCGGTTCGCCGCGCCAGTGAAACAGGTGTCGCCGTTCAACGACAAGGCAAGGGAGGATCTGGCCGATTGGCAAACCTACCGAGCGCCCACCAAGGACTATGACGAAACGGTTTATAACGTGGTGCCGTATGCCGATGATCAGGGCAATACGTTGGCCGTGTTGCATGACAAGGCTGGCAGTCTGGGCGTTTCGGTCGGCTTCAATACTCGGACATTGCCTGTATTTTCACTGTGGAAAAATACCGATACCCAAGGCCAGGGTTATGTGACCGGGCTCGAGCCGGGGACGAGTTTTTCCTACAACCGCCGTTACCAGCGGCCACTGAACCTGGTGCCGACAATCGGACCGAAGGAAAACAGGCAGTTCCACATCAGCTACAGCTTGTTGGCGGACAAGGTGGCAGTGGACAAGGCCTTGAAGCAGGTTGGCGAGATACAGGGTGGGCGCGAAACCGAGGTGCGACAGACGCCATTGGTTGATCTGACCAAGGGGTAACGCCGACCAGGGCATGTAGGCCTCGTCGACTAGTCAGAACTATCAAAGTTGTTGGTTTCATGCCTTTGCTGAAAGGCTGCTTTCGACCCAAAGCGGACATCTGTAACCGGGGCCGCTTCGCGGCCCATCGCCGGCAAGCGCGGCTCCCACAAGTACAGCGCATGTCTGAAGGCTGGTGATACTCCTGTGGGAGCCGGCTTGCCGGCGATGAGGCCGGTACTGACTACAGAGCTTTGGATCAGTGTCCGCCGTGGGTCGATAGCTGTCTGTCGCCTACGGCCGCAGGATCCATCGCCCGCCGCTCCGTCCATTCAAACGCTAGCCTTCAGGCGGGGATATCCCGCAAACGAACTCATCCGATCCCAGGCGGTGCGAGCCGAACTCCACAACATAGCCAACCCCGCGGCGCTCCGCCTCGGCCCTGGCAGTCTTCTGGTCGGCATAAACATCGACGAAATGCCAGGGATGCCGGTCTCTCAGTACGCCCCATCCAAGCACCCAGCCGTCATTGTCCGGATCGGGTGGCAGGTTTTTCGCCAAGCTGCGGATGCCCATACGTTCACCCCGATGTGCTAGCCAGTTTTCTGCTTGCGAAGCAACTACAAACCACGACTTGGACAAAAACGTATATGAAGCATAGCGCTTACTAGGCGCACCCATTGGTTCACTTTACAAGGGGCGGAAGCCATCTCTGACCGCCCGCGCTCGAATGCAGCAGGGTAGCGTGCGCTGCACCAACAGCCAGCGCACATGGGCCATCACCCCTCGAACTGAATCACCATTCGCCCTTTGATCTTGCCCTCCAGCATCTCATCGAAGATCTGGTTGATATCCTCGATCGGCCGCAGGGTCACCTTCGGCACCACTTTCCCTTCCGCCGCAAACTGGAAAGCTTCCTGCAGGTCCTGGCGGGTACCGACCAGCGAGCCGATCACTTCGATACCGTCCAGCACCAATCGAGGGATATTCAGGTTCATTGCTTCCGAAGGCAGGCCGACCGCAACCAGGCGGCCACCCGCGCGCAGGGCATCAACGGCCGAGTTGAAGGCAGCCTTGGCAACGGCGGTAACCACGGCGGCATGGGCGCCACCGGTCTTGGCCTGGATGACCTTGGCGGCATCCTCGGTGCGTGAGTTGATGACCAGGTCGGCGCCCATCTCGCTGGCGAAGCGCAGTTGCTCTTCGTTGACGTCGATGGCGATCACTTTGGCGTTGAAGACGTTCTTGGCATATTGCAGGGCAAGGTTGCCCAAGCCGCCGAGGCCGTAGATGGCGATCCATTGGCCAGGGCGGATGTTGGAGATCTTCACCGCCTTGTAGGTGGTCACGCCGGCGCAGGTAATGCTGCTGGCGGCAGCGGAGTCGAGCCCGTCGGGCACTTTTACCGAGTAGTCGGCCTTGACGATGCAGGCTTCGGCCATGCCGCCGTCCACGGTGTAGCCGGAGTTCTTCACTTCGCGGCACAGGGTTTCGTTGCCGCTGTTGCAATACTCGCAATGCCCGCAGCCCTGGTAGAACCAGGCCACGCTGGCGCGGTCGCCCGGTTTGAGCGAGGTGACGCCTGGCCCTACTGCCTGGACCACGCCGATGCCTTCGTGGCCTAGCACCACACCGGTCTTGTCACCGAAGTCGCCATTTTTCACATGCAGGTCGGTGTGGCACACACCGCAGCATTGCATCTTCAGCAGCGCTTCACCGTGCTCGAGGGGGCGCAGGGTTTTCTCCACCACATCCACGCGACGGCCTGGTGCAACAACAGCAGCTTTCATAGGAGCCTCCGTGTCTATCCGAATGAGCTTGGGTTATCGCCGGGGTTAGCATAGCCCTTGCTGGGTGGGGCAAAACTGCTTCAGGTCATGGTCTGGGGTGGGAGGCTTGTACGCAGCAGGTACCTGCCCTGCGCGGGCACTTGCAGGAGCGGCCTTGTGTCGCGAAAGGGCCGCAGAGCGGCCCCGGGATTTCAGCAGTGGCGCATAAGTTGTTAGGGCTGCTTTGCAGCCCATCGCGACACAAGGCCGCTCCTGCAGGGTTGTGCGTAAGGCTCGGCACAAAAAGAAAAGCCCGCGGCAATAATGCGGCGGGCTGCAAGAACATACGGAGCAGGGCCAGTGTGCCCACCCGGATGTCAGTATTTCGTGAAGGTCAGGTCATGAGCATGTCATGCATGGCTCAGTTCCAGTTGGCTGATGACGCACACCGAGCCGTCCTCGGCAGGCGTGTCGTCGGTGTAGTCCACCTGGTTGTATACCCCACCATGGAAGTTGAGCGTGCGCGTCGCCCAGGTCGCACCCAGTTGCAGAGGCGATGTGCTGCCAATACGGCCGTTGCAGCTTGCACTGACCGTGCAGGCGCCGTTGTTCGTCACGTCGATGCTCACATCGAAACGGGCACTGAGCGGTACGTCGGCCAGCACCGTGCTGCTGCTCGTGGCCGTCTGGTTGAAGTCGGTCCGGAAGCCCACGGTGATCTTGCCCTTGTTCCAGAACACCTTGATGGGTGGGTTGTCGTCGTCTTTGACGTGCATCTGGGCAATCACCACTTTTTGCGCAAAGTTCACTTTCTGCAGTGTCATGGTCTGGTGATTGCGGTGTCGGGCGCCGCTGTTCAGCGCCCAGTACGTGGGCTCCTTCCACTCGCAGCGGGTGCGGTGGGTGCTTTTGCTGGAGGCGCCTTTGGTGGGGGCGGTCATGCGGATCGAGCCGTCGCTCAGGCGGGCGATGACTTCGGGCAGGGTCGCCAGCGCCTGGGCGCCGGTCAACTCCAGCGCCACCGGGTTGGTCGCGGACTTCGGCACGGGAGTGGTGATGATGAGGTTGTCGATATACACAGCCATGGGCTTTCTCCTTGAAAAACGACAGGTCCTGCATCATTTGCGAGCCTGGCCAGCATGGGCGCAGTTCACTGTGATTTGCCAAGGCTGGACGAAGGGAAAACCCAGGGGATAAAAAAGCCCGCCATGGGAGGCGGGCAAGCAACGTTTGAAGGGAGAGCCTGCAGAGTGGACCCGGCCGGTTAACCGAGCATTAAGCGGTAACGCATTGACCTGTGCAGCCGATCAGCCTATACAGGCCTGCCACCAGCCCAGGAGCCAGCATGCACGACGAAGACGACCTGCACGAACCCGAGCACGATCACCTGCTTGACCACGAATTCCTCTACGACGATATCGAGCCTGAAGCGGATGCCCAGGGCGCCGAGGACGAGGTTGAGGAAGACGAGGAAACGCTGGATGACCTCGATGACGAGGAGCGCGATCACCCAGCCTGGTTCGACGACTGCGAAGACGACTGACTCAGCGCCCGTCTACCGAGAAACGCCCCGGGCCGCTCACTGCCAGCATCAGCAGGCCGCCCATGATGCTGAGGTTCTTCAGGAACTGGGTCATGTTGGCGCTGCGCTCAGGGTCGACCATGCTCCAGAACGGGTGACCCAGCAGCGCCGTGCCCAGCACGAACAGCGCCAGCAGGAAGGCCAGCGGCCGGGTGTAGAAACCGAGGATCAGCAGGATGCCGACGACGAACTCCATGAGCACGGCAACTGCCGCTGCCAGCATGGGGGCAGGGGCGCCCAGTGAGGTCATGTAGCCGACCGTGCCTTCGAACCCGGTCAGCTTGCCCCAGCCAGACAAGACGAACAGGATCATCAGCAGCACACGGGCAATCAGGATAATGATGTCGCGTTGACCATCGAACAGGGAGTAGCGCATGGCGGCGTTCCAGTGGGCGGGTACAAGCTCCACTCTAGCAGCTGCGCAAAGGATTGCTGGCGGGCAGCAAAAAGGCGCCGCAAGGGCGCCTTCGCAAAGAATTTGGTGCGAGTGGCGGGACTCGAACCCGCAAGGCTCACGCCGACAGATTTTAAGTCTGCTGTGTATACCAATTCCACCACACTCGCACGCTTGAAGGGGTCGTGACGACCAGCTCGCTTCTAAGCAGAAGGGCTTCGCAATCAAGCGCGCTTTATAACCCATTGTTATAGTTGAGTCAACCACAGCACCTATGATCAACAGAGTGAAGGGTCGATCGAATGGGCAATTGACACCTTGCTGTCATTACGCCACTGTTGCCCCTTTATTGGATCCAAGAGTGTGCGGTGATGAATCAGTCCAGTGCTTCCGAGCGTATCGTGCGCCCACGGCTGTTCTGGCGACTGTTGTTCGCGCTGGTAGTCGTGTTGGGGGCGTTTCTCTACCTCAGCCTGATCAGCCTGGGCGGTTACCTGCTGATGCTGGGGTTCGATGCCGAACACCCTCAACCGCAGCGCCTGATGGCCCTGGCCGGTGGCGGGCTTATCCTGCTGGTCGGTTTGTGGCTGCTGAAAGTGGCGATGCCGCGGCGCATCAGCCCGGTACTGGTTGAGCCCGAGCGTTGAACCTCGCCCTATCTTCCCTCCTGCCGTACCGGTGGAGCTCGCATGGTTTCAGCTGACTGCCTCGACCACCCTGTCATGCCTGCCCACCGCTATGAACAGCTGGTTCAGTCGGTGGTGGATTACGCCATCTACATGCTCGACCCATCCGGCCATGTGGTGTCGTGGAACGCAGGCGCGCAACGCATCAAGGGGTACCGTGCCGATGAAGTGATCGGCCAGCATTTCTCGTTGTTCTTCACCCCGCAGGATTGCACCGAAGGCCGCCCGGAGCGCTTGCTGCGCCAGGCGCTGGAGCAGGGCGTGGCGCAGGATGAAGGCTGGCGCGTACGCAAGGATGGCACGCAGTTCTGGGCGCTGGCCGCGCTGGATGTGATTCGCGATGACCAGGGCCAGGTCGTCGGCCTGGCCAAGGTGACCCGGGACATCACCGACCGCCGCGAGTCGGCGCTGCAACTGGACGCGGTACGCGCCCAGCTGTTCCAGGCACAGAAGCTGGAGGCCCTCGGCCAGTTGACCGGTGGCCTGGCGCATGACTTCAACAACATGCTGACCATCATCATCAGCTCGGCGCGCCTGGCGCTGGCCACAAAGGACCCGGCACGCGCCCAGCGCATGCTGCAGCATATTCTGGATGCCGGGCAGCGGGGCACCGAACTGACCCAGCAGCTGCTCAGCTTTGCCCGCCACCGCAAGCTTGATGTGTCTTGCGTCGCCCCGGCGAACCTTATTGCCGCCACCCGTGGTCTACTGGAGCATGCGCTGCCCGGTTCGATTGACCTGGAGGTTGTGCTGCAGCCAGACCTGCCCCTGATCGAGGTGGATGCCGGGCAATTGCAGATGGTGCTGCTCAATCTGTTGTTCAATGCCCGCGATGCCATCACGGGGCAGGGCCGGATCGGCTTGACCGTCGATGTGGTCGAACTGGCCGGCGAGGTGGAAGGCCTGCACGGCGGGTTTGTGCGTTTCGAGGTGGAAGACAGCGGCGAGGGCATCGCGCCAGCGGTACTGCCGCGGATCTTCGAACCGTTTTTCACTACCAAGCCCTTTGGCAAGGGGACTGGCCTGGGCCTAAGCCAGGTGTATGGTTTTGCCAGGCAGAGCGGTGGTGCCATTTGCGTGGACAGTGAGCCCGACCGGGGAACTTGCATGCAGCTTTACTTGCCAATCTATCAGCAGACGGACAGCCAACTCGACAGGTAGAACACCATGGCACAGGCACTCAGGCGGCTGGTGACGGGGATCGATGGGCTCGATGCGTTGCTCCAGGGTGGCCTGGTGGCTGGCGCGTCCTACATCATTCAGGGCCCGCCGGGCGCGGGCAAGACCATCCTCGCCAACCAGCTGGCCTGCGGGCATGTGCGCGGCGGTGGCAGGGTGCTGGTGGCCACCTTGCTGAGCGAGTCGCACGAGCGACTGTTCCAGTACCTGGCGACCTTGGAGTTCTTCGACCCGGCGCTGGTCGGCGACCCGATCCAGTTCGTCAGTGCTTTCGACACCCTGGAGCAGGAAGGCCTGGACGCCGTGGTACGGCTGCTGCGCCAGGAAATCGCTCGCCAGCAGGCCAGCCTGCTGATCGTCGATGGCGTGCTCAATGCCCGGGTGCGTGCGGAAACCGCGTTGGACACCAAGAAATTCGTCTCCGAACTACAGGGCCATGCGGCCTTTGCCGGTTGCACCGTGCTGCTGCTGACCAGCGCCCGGCTGGAAGAAGGCAGCCCGGAGCACACCATGGTCGACGGCGTGATCGAACTGGGCGAGCAACTGTTCGGCAGCCGCGCCGTGCGCCATATCCAGCTGCGCAAGACACGGGGCAGTGCGGCGTTGTCGGGGCGCCATGAATGCCTCATCGATGGAGCCGGCATGCATGTCTACCCGCGCCTGGAGTCGCTGTTCAGCCACCCCAGCCAGGCGGGCAGCGCCACCTTGGAGCGCGTCAGCAGCGGGGTGGCGACCCTGGATGAAATGCTCGGTGGCGGCCTGGCCACGGGCTCGGTCAGCCTGCTGATCGGGCCCTCGGGTATTGGCAAGACGTCATTGGGCCTGGCTTTTCTCGGTGCCAGCAGCCCGCAGGCGCCGGGGCTGCATTTCGGCTTCTACGAAACGCCGGAGCGCCTGCGTATCAAGGCCGCGTCGCTGGGTTACGATTTCGCAGCCATGGAGCAGGGCGGCAGCCTGCAGCTGTGCTGGCAGCCGACCACCGAGGGCCTGCTGGACCAGGTCGGCGCGCGCCTGCTCGAGCGGGTCGAAGCGCAAGGCAGCAGGCGCGTGCTGATCGACAGCCTGGGGGCGTTCAGCCGCCTGGCCATCGACCCGGCGCGGCTCAATGCGTTTTTCCGCGCCCTGGCCGGCGAGCTGCGCGCGCGCGATGTCAGCGTGATGCTGACCTGGGAAATGCGCGACATCTTCGGCGCGGAAATCAGCGCCCCGGCCCCAGACCTGTCGAGTATCGTCGACAACCTGATGCTGATGCGCTTCGTCGAGCTGGATTCGCAGCTGCGGCGCATGCTGTCGATCCTCAAGGTGCGTGACAGCCACCATGACCCTGCCTTGCACGAGCTGCTGATCGGGCCGCAAGGCATTACCCTGCGCAAGGCGTTCGACGGCGCCTGCGGTGTGCTCTCGGGAACGCCGGTGCCGCAGGGGAGCGGGTGACGGGGCGGGCGATGAATACCATCCTGATCGTCGATGACGAGTACCTGATTGCCGACATCCTCGGTTTTGCCCTGGAGGACGAAGGTTTTCTGGTGGAAAAGGCAAGCAACGGCTGCAAGGCGCTGGAGGCACTGAAGGAAAAGCGCGTTCAGCTGGTCATCACCGACTACATGATGCCACTGCTCAACGGTGAAGAGCTGGTGCGCTCGATGCGTGAAGACCCGGCCTTGAGCGAGTTGCCGGTCATCCTCATGAGTGGCGCGCAGGCCAACCAGGGATGCCCGGAACTGTTCGCCGCGGTGTTCGACAAACCGTTCGACATGGACTGTATGATCGCCAAGGTGCACGAACTGCTGGGCACCTGAGGCGCGGGGCGATCAAGCGCGTCCGTGCGGCTTGAGGCAGGTCGCTCAGTGCGAGTCGTCGTGCTTTTCCGGGGCTGGGCTGCCAGCCTGGATACGCTTGAAGATCTCTTCGCGATGGACCTGGACGTCTTTCGGTGCATCGATACCGATCCTCACCTGCATCCCTTTGACGCCCAGAATGGTGACTTTGATGTCATCGTTGATGACGATGCTTTCGCCAACCTTGCGGGTGAGTATCAGCATGTAGTTCTCCTTGGTGATGTAAAAGTCCGTCGGGCTAGTTGCCACGGCGGCGGGAGCTTGTCCCTCTTCCTTCTCATTAAAGACGCTTTCGGCGGATAGTAATTCCCCGACAGACAAATTCTGTTGCGTGTCTTCAGTCGCAGGTGCCGAAGCAAACCGCCAGCGGTTTGTCGGCCAAGGTGCTCGGTGGCAAGAATAGGGGGCTTGGCGGCCAATGGGAAATTTCTTCGCATCATGGTCTGAATAGACCGGGTTAATGGTCATCCTGTTCCTCGAGTGCCTGAAGAAATAACAGCAAGGCTACTTCTTCACGGTCCAGGCCTTTGCGTACACGGTTCTTCGGCAAGTTGGCCAGGCGCCCCAGGGCATAGTGTTCAAGTACAGCCGGGTGGATGTAGCAGCGCCTGCACACCGCCGGCGTGTTGCCCAGGCGTGATGCTACCTGGCGAACGATGGCGGCGACCTGGCGCTTGGCTTCGCTCTCGGGTTCCCAGGCCAAGGGCCTGAGCAGGTCCAGGGCCAGGCTGCTACCGGCCCAGGTGCGGTAGTCCTTGGCGGTGAAGTCGGCGCCGGTCAGCTGCTGCAGAAACTGGTTGACCTCGCTGGAGCCGACACTGTGGCGTTGGCCGTCGTCGTCCAGGTACTGGAACAGCGCTTGCCCGGGCAGCTCCATGCAGCGCTTGAGCAGGTTGGCCAGGCGCCGATCGTTGAGGCTGACGTTATGCTCGACGCCACGCTTGCCGCGGAACTGGAAGCGGATGCTGCTGCCCTTCACCTCGACATGGCGGTTGCGCAGGGTGGTCAGGCCATAGGACTGGTTTTCACGCAGGTAGCGCTGGTTGCCGATGCGGATCAGGGTGTGGTCCAGCAGGCTGACCACCAGCGCCATTACCTTTTCCCGGTCCAGGCCTGGCCGGGCAAGGTGGGCGTGCAGTTGTGCACGCAGTTTCGGCAGGGCCTGGGCAAACGCCAGCATGCGCGCGTACTTGTGCTGATCGCGTACTTCTCGCCACTGCGCATGGTAGCGATATTGCTTGCGGCCACGGGCATCGCGACCTGTCGCCTGCAGGTGGCCCTGCGGGTCGGCACAGATCCACACCTCGGTATAGGCCGGGGGGATTACCAGTGCAGCGATGCGGGCGAGGGTATCGCTGTCGCGCACCCGCTGGCCGTCGGCATCCAGGTAGATGAAGCGGCCCCGCCAGCGCCGCCGGGTCAGGCCCGGCTGGCTGTCGTCGACGTAGTGCAGGGTGCGCGGCAGGGGGCAGTCAAGCATGGCTGGCAGGCCTCGATCAGGTCACTGATCAATGGACACCAGCCACGGGGCCGATGCTCAGCCCAGCAACGCCACCGACTTGATCTGGGCGAACAGCACCTGGCCCGGGTGCAGGCCGAGCTGGTCTGCCGAGAAGCGGGTGATGCGCGCGAGCAAGGCGTTGCCGCCGGCATCCAGGCTGACCAGAACATGGGCCGGGTTGCCGGCCGGGCGGCTTTCGCGCACGCGCACCGGCAATCGGTTGAGGATGCTCGAAGTACTGTCGGCTGCCAGGGCCAGGCTGACGTCACGAGCCTGCACCTTGACCCGCAAGGTACTGCCCATCGCCTGGGCCGGGTGGGCGATGCGCAACAGTGGCCCATCGTTGCCGGGCAGGCGCAGTTCGAGCAGGTCGTAGTGCGGGTCGTGCCCCACCACCAGGCCCTCGAACACCACGCCGGCATCCTCGCCCTCGGCCAGCGACAGGTCGAGACGGGCCAGGGTTTCGCCGATCGGGCCGCTGGCCACTGCCTGGCCTTGCTCCAGCAACACCAGGTGGTCGGCCAGCCGCGCCACTTCCTCCTGGGCATGGCTGACATACACCAGCGGGATGTCCAGTTCGTCGTGCAGGCGTTCCAGGTAGGGCAGGATTTCGCGCTTGCGCGGCCCGTCGAGGGCAGCCAGCGGCTCGTCCATCAACAGCAGGCGCGGGCTGCTGAGCAGGGCGCGGGCAATGCCCACCCGCTGTGCCTCGCCACCGGACAAGGTTGCCGGCCGGCGTGCCAGCAAGTGGCCGATGCCCAGCAGCTGGCAGGCCTGGTCGAGGCTGACCTTGCGCTCGGCAGCGGCCACCCGGCGCCAGCCGAACTCCAGGTTGCCGCGTACCGACAGGTGAGGGAACAGGCTGGCCTCCTGGAACACGTAGCCCACCGGGCGCAGGTGTGGTGCCTGGAAGTAGCCACGGGCGCTGTCTTCCCAGACTTCGCCGTTGACCTCGATGTAGGCGCTGGCGGCCCGTTCCAGCCCGGCCAGGCAACGCAGGCAGCTGGTCTTGCCAGAACCGGAGTGGCCGAACAGCGCGCTGATGCCTCGGCCGGGCAGGTGCAGGTCGACGTCCAGGGTGAAGTCGTCGCGCGCCAGTTTCAGGCGCGCCACAATCGATGCGCTCATATCAGCTCCAGCCAGCCTTGCCGCGGCGCCCAGCGTACAGCAGGAGCAGCACCAGGAACGAGAACACCAGCATGGCACCTGCCAGCCAGTGTGCTTGCGAATAGGCCATGGCCTCGACATGGTCGAAGATCTGCACCGAGACCACGCGTGTCTTGTCGGGGATATTGCCGCCAATCATCAACACCACGCCGAACTCGCCCACCGTGTGGGCGAAACCGAGGATGCTGGCGGTTATGAAGCCCGGGCGGGCCAACGGCAGCACCACGTGGACGAAGGTGTCCCAGGGGCTGGCGCGCAGTGTGGCGGCCACTTCCAGCGGGCGCTGGCCAATGGCGCCGAAGGCATTCTGCAGCGGCTGGACCACGAACGGCATGGAGTAGATCACCGAGCCTATCACCAGGCCGGTGAAGCTGAACACCACGCTGCCCAGACCGAGCGCCTGGGTCGCCTGGCCCAGCCAGCCATGCGGGCCGAGGGCGATCAGCAGGTAGAAGCCGATCACCGTGGGTGGCAGCACCAGCGGCAAGGCCACTACCGCGCCCACCGGCCCACGCAGCCACGAGCGCGTGCGCGCCAGCCACCAGGCGATGGGCGTGCCGACGATCAGCAGGATCAGGGTGGTCAGGCTGGCCAGTTTCACGGTCAGCCAGATGGCACCCAGGTCACTGGCGTCCAGTGGCATCAGATTTCATAACCGTAGGATTTGATCACTGCCGCGGCTTTCGGACCTTTCAGGTAGTCGACCAGGGCCTTGGCGGCGGGGTTGTCCTTGCCTTTTTCGAGGATTACCGCGTCCTGGCGGATGGGCTCGTGCAGGGTCGAGGGAACGATCCAGGCCGAACCGCTTTCGACCTTGCCGTCCTTGTAGATTTGCGACAGGGCGACAAAGCCCAGCTCGGCGTTGCCGGTGGAGACGAACTGGAACGCCTGGGTGATGTTCTGGCCTTCGACCAGCTTGGGCTTGGTGGCTTCGGTCAGCTTCAGCTTGCCCAGCACCTGGGTGGCGGCCAGGCCGTAGGGAGCGGTTTTCGGGTTGGCGATGGACAGGTGCTTGAACTGGTTCTTCTTCAGCACTTCGCCGTTGGCGTCGACATAGCCAGGCGTGGCCGACCACAGGGCCAGGGTGCCGATGGCGTAGGTGAAGCGCGAGCCCGGGACAATGGCCTTTTCCTGCTCGAGCTTGGCCGGGGTGCTGTCGTCGGCAGCCAGGAATACCTCGAACGGCGCCCCGTTCTTGATTTGTGTGTAGAACTGGCCGGTGGCGCCATAGGCGGCGACCAGTTTGTGGCCGGTGTCTTTTTCGAAGTCCTTGGCAATGGCCTGGATGGGGGCTGTGAAGTTCGCAGCGACCGCGACCTGGACTTCATCGGCCCAGGCAGTGTTGAAGGCGAGCAGGCTGGCCAGGGCGGCGGCAGCCAGGTGGGACGGGCGGATACGCATGAAGACAGTTCCTTGGGGGTTATCGTTATAGCCTGAACTATATAGCGATAGGCCACGGGCCGGGAAGGGGGCAGGATGATGCATGGGCAGGTCCGGCCCCTTCGCGGGCTTGCCCGCTCCTACCGTACTGCGCAGCATTCAAAACCAGTGGTGAACCTGTGGGAGCGGGCAAGCCCGCGAAGAGGCCGAGCCTGCTTATGCAGACGCCTGGCGGCCGATCACTGCCAGCGCCTTTTCGGCAATCTCCCGGGTCAACTCGCCCGCCGGCATATGCCTGCCCAGCCGCAGCGCTTGCCCCGACCACAGGTTGCTGAAATCGCTATTGCCCTGCGGATCCGTAATCGCCCGCAGAGGCATCAGCGCTCCGCCGGCCAGTGGGAAGCGCGGCGCAAGGTCGCTCATCGGCCCCAGCTCACGCATGATGCGGTTGTTGATGCCGCGCGCCGGTCGGCCGGTGAACAGGTTGGTCAGCGCCGTGTCGCTGGCGGGCGCGCTGTCCAGGGCCTGGCGATGCGCCGGCGACACCTTGGCTTCGGGGCAGAACAGGTACGCTGTTCCGATCTGCACTGCCGAAGCACCCAAGGCCAGTGCCGCCAACAGGCCGCGGTGGTCAGCAATGCCGCCGGCGGCAATCACCGGCACGCTGACCGCATCGGCCACCTGTGGCACCAGGGCGAAGGTGCCGATCTGGCTGGTGATATCGTCGCTGAGGAACATGCCGCGATGGCCGCCCGCTTCATAGCCCATGGCAATGATCGCATCACAGCCGTGGTGCTCCAGCCACACGGCTTCCTCTACGGTGGTGGCGCTGGACAGCACCTTGGCACCGCTGGCCTTTACCCGTTGCAGCAGGTCGGCCTGGGGCAGACCGAAGTGGAAACTCACCACCTCCGGGCGCAGTTGCTCGACCAGCTGGCAGCTCTGTTCGTCGAAAGGCGCGCGGTTGGACACCGGCGTGGGCGCCGCGAAGTCTGCGCCCACTTCGCTGTAATAGGGTTCGAGCGCCTGCTTCCAGCGTGCATCGCGCTCGGCATCGGGCGCTGGCGGCTGGTGGCAGAAGAAGTTCAGGTTCAACGGGCGGCCCGGGCAGCCGGCGCGGAAGGCGGCGATCTCGGCGCGCACCTGGTCGCCCGTGAGCATGGCGCAGGGCAGGGCGCCCAAACCGCCCGCCAGGCCCACGGCAATGGCCATGCCCGAGCCCGTCGCACCGGCCATGGGGGCCTGCAGAATGGGCAACTCGATGCCCAGCAGGTCGAGGATGCGGCGGTCGGGCCAGTGGCTCATGCGGTTCTCCTTGCGCGGGCGAGCGGTACGGCGGGGCGGGTGCTTACAAGGCTTTGCTGACCTGGATGTCGCTGATCTTCTCGGCGTCTTCGCCGTGAATCTTGCGCAGGGCTTCCAGGGCTTGTTCGAGGGAAGCGTCGGGCATCAGTGCGAAGTCCCAGCGGCGCTGGCCGTCGAGCTTGTACTTGATGACGTACTTGGTGGTCTGGGTCATGGTGGCCTTATCTGAGTTTCGACGATGAACGACGGACGATCTTGATCTTGTGGGTCAAGGTTGGCTTGCGGGTGACCGAGATCGGGCGGGTTGTCACGGTATCGATGGTGATGTTCCAGAAACCGGTGCTGGGCACAGTGATCTTCGCCGGGAACTTGTCGAAATGGCCACCGTGGTAGGTGTGACGGCCGCCGTTCTTGAAGCTGCGGAAGTTGGCGTCGTTCATCAGGCGGATATTGCAGCGCTGGGAGCACTCGATGACGACGATGTCGTCCTCGTTCAGGTGCTCGCGCTGGTGTACGAATTTCATGTGATGCTCCGCAAGGATTGGTTCTGCAAAGGCGAAAGATACCACGATGTCGGGTTACACTGCCGCGCTGTTCCGCCAGGCGTAGATAAATCTGCCAAAGCAGGGAGCAAAACAGCCTGGCTGTGGTCGAAGCGGATTCTTGAAGGCAGAGGTGCTGCAAATGAAGTGGATGGTGGCGGCGTTGGCGGTGACGCTGGGTGGCTGTGTGAGTGTTACGGAACTGGAACAGTCGCGTGAAACGCTGGATGTGATCTCCGGCAAGTCCCCGCGCGCGTATGCCGATTGCGTCAAGCAGAAGCTGGCCGATAGCCGCGACCCGCTGGTGGAAGAGCAGCGTGGTGATGGCCTGCGGCTGATCGTGCCGCAGAAAATCAGCTCGGGCGCGGGCCCGGCGGCGCTGGTGGATATCGACAAGCGTGGCAGCGGTAGCAGCATCAAGCTGCACGAGCGGCTGAACAACTTCCCGCTGCGCCTGGGCGATGTGCGCACCGCAGCCACCCAATGCATCTCCGGTAGTTGATCCAGGGCAACTGATCACGCTCCTTTTGCTTATATGTTTTTGGCCTAAGCATATAACAATAGAAAAGGAGATTCGTGATGACACCGTTGAGTCGCGTCGTGATCGGCAGCCTGCTGATCCTGGCCTGGCCCGCGGCGCATGCCGCCGATGGCCAGAAAGTCTTCACCCAGGGCGGGGCCAACCCCGCCGCCATGGCTTGCCTGGGTTGCCATGGCCCGGACGGCAAGGGCATTGCCGCTGCCGGCTTCCCACGCCTGGCCGGGCTGCCGGCCGCTTACCTCAGCAAGCAATTGCATGATTGGCGCAACGGCAGCCGCAAGCAGCCGGTGATGGAGCCGCTTGCCAAGGCCCTGAGCGAGGATGAGATCAAGGCTGTCAGCACCTATCTGGCCAGCCTGCCGGCAGACCCTGCAGGCGACCTGCGTCGCCAGCAGATTGCCGATGACCCCACCACCCGCATGGCCCTGTACGGTGACTGGAGCCGGCAGATTCCTGGTTGCGTGCAATGCCATGGCCCGGGCGGTGGCGGGGTTGGCGAACACTTTCCGCCCTTGGCCGGCCAGCCCGCCAGTTACCTGGTGGCGCAGCTCAACGCCTGGCGTGACGGCACCCGCAGCAATGACCCCAACCAGCTGATGGTCGGTGTGGCCAAGGCCATGACCGATGACGAGATCAAGGCCGTTGCCGAGTTCTTCGCCCGCCCCGCCAGCCAGGAGGTCAAGCCATGAAACCGATGATTCCAGCCCTGCTGCTGCTGGCCATGGGCAGCGCCCAGGCCGCCCAGATCGCCATGGAAGACCAGTCGCAGTTGAAAGTGCCTGGCGTGCAGGCTGCGCCGCAGTTCGTGCCGCCAGCGGAAAGCGAGTTGCCTGCCAATGCCTTTGGCAAGATGGTGCGCGAGGGGCATGCCTTGTTCGTCGACACCCGCAGGTTGATGCCTGAGGCCGTGGGCAATGGCATGAACTGCAGCAACTGCCACCTTGACCAGGGGCGGCTGGCGCATTCCGCGCCGATGTGGGGGGCGTACCCGATGTACCCCGCGTACCGCAAGAAAAACGACAAGGTCAACACCTACGCCGAGCGTATCCAGGGCTGCTTCCAGTTCAGCATGAACGGCAAGCCGCCTGCGGCAGACAGCCCGCAGATGACGGCGCTGTCGGTGTATTCGTATTGGCTGTCGACCAAGGCGCCGACTGGCGTGGAGATTGCCGGGCGAGGTTACCCGGAGGTGCCGCAACCCAAGGGCGGGTACGACTTCAAGCGCGGCCAGCAGGTTTATCGCGAGCAGTGTGCGATCTGCCACGGCGACAACGGCGAGGGGCAGAAGGTGGCGGGCGAGTATGTGATGCCGCCGCTGTGGGGCAAGGATTCCTACAACTGGGGCGCCGGCATGCACCGCATCAACACCGCGGCGTCGTTCATCAAGTACAACATGCCGCTGGGCAAGCCGGGCAGCCTGAGTGACCAGCAGGCCTGGGACGTGGCGGCCTGGGTCAACCGCCATGAACGGCCGCAGGATCCGCGGCTGGTGGAAGGCTCCATCGAGAAGACGCGGGTAAAGTTCCACGCCAATGACGGGGTGAACCTGTATGGGCAGAAGGTCGATGGGGTGTTGATCGGGCAGGGCACGGGTAGCTGATTGCCTGCAGGCCCTATCGCCGGCAAGCCAGCTCCCACAGGTCTCCGCGTAGCTTTTGAAAACTGTGCAGCCCCTGTGGGAGCTGGCTTGCCGGTGATAGGGCCAGTACAGGCAACCCCGATTTCCTGTCATCCAACGGTCATGGATGACAGCAATATTTACGATCCCTCGGAACTATCTACACTGGGTTATCTCTATCTTCCCATCGATCGGCCACAGGTTGGGCATTGTAAGGTGACTGCCGCCTGATTAGACTGCGCCGAATTCCACAGGCCTAGCCTTTTGTAAGGACGTATATGATCAAAAAATGCTTGTTCCCGGCAGCCGGTTACGGCACCCGCTTCCTGCCCGCTACCAAAGCCATGCCCAAGGAAATGCTGCCGGTGGTCAACAAGCCACTGATCCAGTATGGCGTTGAAGAGGCACTGGATGCCGGTCTGAACGAGATCTCCATCGTCACCGGGCGCGGCAAGCGTGCTTTGGAAGACCACTTCGACATCAGCTACGAGCTGGAAAACCAGATCAAGGGCACCGACAAGGAAAAATACCTGGTTGGTATCCGTCGCCTGCTCGACGAGTGCTCGTTCTCCTACACCCGCCAGACCGAAATGAAAGGCCTGGGCCACGCCATCCTGACTGGCCGCCCGCTGATCGGCGACGAGCCGTTCGCCGTGGTGCTGGCGGACGACCTGTGCGTGAACCCGGAAGGTGACGGCGTACTGACCCAGATGGTCAAGCTGTACAACCAGTTCCGTTGCTCGATCGTCGCCATCCAGGAAGTCGATCCGCAGGAAACCAACAAGTACGGCGTGATCGCCGGCGACATGATCCGTGACGACATTTTCCGCGTCACCAACATGGTCGAGAAGCCAAAGCCGGAAGATGCCCCGTCGAACCTGGCGATCATCGGTCGCTACATCCTGACCCCGGACATCTTCGACATCATCGCCAACACCGAGCCGGGCAAAGGTGGCGAGATCCAGATCACCGACGCCCTGATGCAACAGGCGCAGAACGGCTGCGTGATCGCCTACAAGTTCAAAGGCAAGCGTTTCGACTGCGGTGGCGCTGAGGGCTACATCGACGCGACCAACTTCTGCTTCGAGAACTACTACAAGACTGGCAAGGCTTACTGATAAGCCGCTAGTTGCTTGAGACTGGGGCCGCTTTGCGCCCCTTCGCGGGCTTGCCCGCTCCTACAGGTATTGTGCAGACCTTCAAGGTTGTGCCGGTACTGTGGGAGCGGGCGGGCCCGCGAAGGGGCGCAAAGCGGCCCCAGTGCGTTATGCTGGGCGCCTGCCTAGGAGAGTGAATACATGGCCTACGATTTTGATCTGTTCGTGATTGGTGCCGGGTCCGGCGGTGTGCGCGCGGCGCGGTTTGCCGCCGGCTTCGGCGCAAAGGTGGCAGTGGCCGAAAGCCGCTACCTGGGCGGTACCTGCGTCAACGTGGGTTGCGTGCCGAAAAAACTGCTGGTGTACGGCGCACACGTCGCCGACGAACTGGAGCAGGCCGCAGGCTTCGGCTGGACCCTGGAAGAAGGGCATTTCGACTGGGGCACCCTGATTGCCAACAAGAACCGGGAAATCGAGCGCCTCAACGGCATCTACCGCAACCTGTTGGTCAACAGCGGGGTCACCCTGCTGCAGGGGCATGCGCGCCTGACCGGTGCCAACGAAGTGGAAGTGGATGGCCAGCGCTACACCGCCGAGCACATCCTCATCGCCACCGGTGGCTGGCCACAGGTGCCGGACATTCCGGGCAAGGAACTGGCCATCACCTCCAACGAAGCCTTCTACCTCAAGGACCTGCCACGCCGGGTGCTGGTGGTGGGCGGTGGCTACATCGCCGTCGAGTTCGCCGGCATCTTCCAGGGCCTGGGGGCGGCTACCACGCTGCTGTACCGTGGCGACCTGTTCCTGCGTGGCTTCGACGGTTCGGTGCGCACGCACCTGAAGGAAGAACTGGAAAAGCGCGGCCTCGACCTGCAGTTCAACGCCGACATCCAGCGCATCGACAAGCTCGAGGACGGCAGCCTGAAGGCCACCCTCAAGGATGGTCGCGAGCTGGTCACCGATTGCGTGTTCTATGCCACCGGCCGGCGCCCGATGCTGGACAACCTGGGCCTGGAAAACACCGGCGTCGAGCTGGATGCACGCGGTTACATTCGGGTTGACCAGCAGTACCAGACCACCGCGCCGTCGATCCTGGCCATTGGCGACGTGATTGGCCGCGTGCAATTGACTCCGGTGGCTCTGGCCGAGGGCATGGCCGTGGCCCGGCGCCTGTTCAAGCCCGAGCAATACCGCCCTGTGGACTACCAGAACATACCCACCGCAGTGTTCAGCCAGCCGCCCATCGGCACCGTGGGCCTGACCGAGGAGCAGGCGCTGGAGGCCGGGCACAAGGTGCAGGTATTCGAGAGTCGCTTCCGTGCGATGAAACTGACCCTGACCGACATCCAGGAAAAGACCCTGATGAAGCTGGTGGTCGATGCCGAGACCGACAAGGTGCTGGGCTGCCACATGGTTGGCCCCGACGCCGGCGAGATCATCCAGGGCCTGGGCGTTGCCCTGAAGGCCGGTGCGACCAAGCAGCAGTTCGACGAAACCATTGGCGTGCACCCGACCGCTGCCGAAGAGTTCGTGACCATGCGCACGGTCACTCGCTGATGCCACTGGCCTCATCGCCGGCAAGCCAGCTCCCACAGGGACTGCACAAGTGCAGAGACCTGCGCAGTACCTGTGGGAGCTGGCTTGTCGGCGATGGGGCCCTTGAATGCCCCGCAATCCTTTGCTCAGCCCATTCCCTTCTATTAATTATCCTCGGTTATAGCCAAAACCAATCATAAGCATGAGCTTTGCCAATGAGCCTTTGTCGGGACCAGCGGTTAGGATTCTCTCCATCAACTGATTCCAACCCCATGAAGGAGCGTCTCTCATGCCAATCATCAACAGCCAGGTCAAACCGTTCAACGCCACCGCCTACCACAAGGGCGAGTTCGTCCAGGTCAGCGAAGCCGACCTGAAAGGCAAGTGGTCTGTCGTGTTCTTCTACCCGGCCGACTTCACCTTCGTCTGCCCGACTGAACTGGGTGACCTTGCTGACAACTACGCCGAGTTCCAGAAGCTGGGCGTGGAAATCTACGGCGTGTCCACCGACACCCACTTCACCCACAAAGCCTGGCACGACACTTCGGACACCATCGGCAAGATCCAGTACCCGCTGATCGGTGACCCGACCCACGTCATCTCGCGCAACTTCGACGTGCTGATCGAAGAAGCCGGCCTGGCCGATCGCGGTACCTTCGTGATCAACCCGGAAGGCCAGATCAAGATCGTCGAACTGAACGACGGTGGTGTAGGCCGCGATGCTGCCGAACTGCTGCGCAAGGTTAAGGCTGCCCAGTACGTTGCCGCTCACCCAGGCGAAGTTTGCCCGGCCAAGTGGAAAGAAGGCGAAGCCACCCTGGCGCCGTCGCTGGACCTGGTCGGCAAGATCTAAGCCGATGCGCATGTCGCGGGCGGTAGCCAGCCGCCAAAGCTGAAGTACCTACCGCCCCGTAAAAGCGCCCGGGCGACCTCGCCTGGGCGTTTTTGTATCCGAGTTTTGAAAAAGGAATCGCCCGTATGTTGGACGCCACGCTTAAATCGCAACTGAAAACCTACCTGGAGCGGGTCACCCAGCCGATCGAGATCGTTGCCTCCCTCGACGACGGCGCGAAATCCCGCGAATTGCACGACCTGCTGGTGGAAATTGCCAGCCTGTCGAACCTTATTACCTTCAGCGCGGACGGCAGCGATGCCCGTCGTCCATCGTTCTCGCTGAACCGCCCGGGAGCCGACATAAGCCTGCGCTTCGCCGGTATCCCCATGGGCCACGAATTCACCTCGCTGGTGCTGGCACTGCTGCAAGTCGGTGGCCACCCGTCCAAGGCCAGTGCCGAAGTGATCGAGCAGATTCAGGCGCTGGAAGGCGAGTTTACCTTCGAAACCTACTTCTCGCTGTCGTGCCAGAACTGCCCGGACGTGGTCCAGGCGCTGAACCTGATGGCGGTGCTCAACCCCAACGTGCGCCACGTGGCCATCGACGGCGCGTTGTTCCAGGCGGAAGTGGAATCGCGCAAGATCATGGCGGTGCCGAGCATCTACCTGAACGGCGAAGTGTTCGGCCAGGGCCGCATGGGCCTGGAAGAAATCCTCGGCAAGATCGACACCAACGCAGCCGGCCGCCAGGCCGAGAAGATCAACGCCAAGGACGCCTTCGACGTGCTGGTGGTCGGTGGTGGCCCAGCTGGCGCTTCGGCAGCCATCTATGCCGCGCGTAAAGGTATCCGTACCGGTATTGCGGCCGAGCGTTTCGGCGGCCAGGTGCTCGATACCCTGGCCATCGAGAACTTCATCTCGGTACAGGAAACCGAAGGGCCGAAGCTGGCCACGGCGCTGGAAGAACACGTCAAGCAGTACGACGTGGACATCATGAACCTGCAGCGCGGTGAAGCGCTGATCCCGGCCACCGATGGCGGCCTGCACGAAGTACGCCTGGCTGGCGGCGCCTCGCTCAAGGCCAAGACCGTGATCCTGGCCACCGGTGCCCGCTGGCGCGAAATGAACGTGCCGGGCGAGCAGGAATACCGCGCCCGTGGCGTGGCCTACTGCCCGCACTGTGACGGCCCGCTGTTCAAGGGCAAGCGCGTGGCGGTGATCGGTGGTGGCAACTCGGGTGTGGAAGCGGCCATCGACCTGGCGGGTATCGTCGCCCAGGTAACGTTGATCGAGTTCGACAGCCAGCTGCGTGCCGATGCGGTACTGCAGCGCAAGTTGCACAGCCTGCCGAACGTGAAGGTGATCACCAGTGCGCTGACCACCGAAGTGCTGGGCAATGGCGAAAAGGTGACCGGCCTGCGCTACAAGGACCGCACCACCGACCAGCAGCATGAAGTGGCGCTGGAAGGCATCTTCGTGCAGATCGGCCTGCTGCCGAACACCGACTGGCTGAAAGGCACCGTCGAGCTGTCGCCGCGTGGCGAGATCATCGTCGATGCCAAGGGCCAGACCAGCATCCCGGGAGTGTTTGCGGCGGGTGACGTGACGACTGTGCCGTACAAGCAGATCGTGATTGCGGTGGGTGAGGGGGCCAAGGCATCGCTGGCGGCCTTTGACCACCTGATCCGCACTTCGGCACCGGCGTAAGCCCGTACCGGCCTCTTCGCGGCTAAAGCCGCTCCCACAGGTACTGCGCAGATTTTGCAAACTGTGCAGATCCCTGTAGGAGCGGCTTTAGCCGCGAAAGGGCCGGTACAAGCAAAGCAATAACCGAGGATGTCTATGATTACTGCAGACACCCTCAGGAATCACACCCATGACCCTGATCAGCCGCGAACCCTGGTGGCTAGTCCCCCCAAAGCCCGGGCAGCAAGAGCAGGACCTGCACTGGGGCTACCTGGAAATCTACGCCGACGGCCGCACCGTGTTCGTCGACCAGCGCCCCAGTGACCGGGAGCTGGCCGAGCGCAAGAGCTGCCGCAACTTCCCCGACCCCGAGCCGTGACGGCTCAGCCTTCCAGTTCGGCCAGGCGTGCCTCCAGCGCCGCGATGCGCGCTTCGAGGGCTTCGATGCGCTCTTCCGACACATTGCCACCGCTGCTGCGTGCCCCGCCTTCCTGCTGCCGTGCAGCAAGGATCGCCTCGATTTCCGCCGGGTCGCCCAAGGCATGGGTGTAACGGTCTTCGCGCTGGCCGGCCTGGCGTGGCAGGTGCAAGGCCAGGCCGCGCGAGATCAGGCGCTCCAGCTGGTGCTGGATCTGCTCGGTGTCGTCAAAGTCGTGCAGGCGGTTGCTGCGGGTCAGCAGTTCGTTGAGGGTTTGCGGCCCGCGCAGGAACATCAGGCCCATCAGCACCAGTTGCGCCGGCACCAGCTCCAGCGCCTTGTCCACCCGTTGTTCCCAGCGGTCGGCGCGGCTGCCCATCTGCAGGCGGGTCATGTCTTGCCCTTCGAGGGCGCGCAGGGCCTGGCCGACTTGGCCTTGGGTGAGGTTCATCACCGGCTCGCGACTGGTCTTCTGGTTGCAGGCCAGGACCAGGGCGTTGAGGGTCAGCGGGTAGCTTTCCGGGCTGGTGGCCTGCTTCTCGATCAGCGAGCCGAGAATACGGATCTCGATGCTGTTGAAGCGGCCTTCGCCTGCGGTTTCGTGTTCTGACATGGCCCTGTCTCATTGCTGGGGAAAGGCCACTAGGGTAGGTAATGCCATCGTGTTAGGCAATTGGCACCTGTGGGAGCGGGTTCACCCGCGAACACCGGCGCAGCCGGTGCCATGCACCGCGTCGTCTGATTCGCGGGTGAACCCGCTCCCACAGGGCCCCGGCAAACTCAGGCTTTACGCTCTTCAGCCTGGCACGCCGCCGCTGTAAACAGCACATCGGTCGAAGAATTCAGCGCCGTCTCGGCCGAATCCTGCAGCACGCCGATGATGAAGCCAACCGCCACTACCTGCATGGCAATTTCGCTAGGGATGCCAAACAGGCTGCACGCCAGCGGAATCAGCAGCAGCGAGCCACCGGCCACACCCGAGGCGCCGCAGGCACAGACCGCCGCCACCACGCTGAGCAGCACGGCGGTCGGCAGGTCCACCGGAATACCCAGGGTATGTACAGCCGCCAGCGTCAGCACGGTAATGGTGATGGCGGCACCGGCCATGTTGATGGTCGCACCCAGCGGGATCGATACCGAGTAGGTGTCTTCATGCAGGCCAAGGCGCTCCGACAGGGCCAGGTTGACCGGGATGTTGGCCGCCGAGCTACGGGTGAAGAACGCGGTGATACCGCTTTCGCGCAGGCACAGCAGGGTCAGCGGGTAGGGGTTGCGGCGGATTTTCCAATACACGATCAGCGGGTTCATCACCAGCGCCACGAACAGCATGCAGCCGATCAGCACCGCCAGCAGGTGCAGGTAGCCGAGCAGGGCGTTCAGGCCCGACTGGGCCAGCGTGGCGCTGACCAGGCCGAAGATGCCCAGCGGGGCGAAGCGGATGACCACGCGCACGATCAGGGTCACGCCATTGGACAGGTCCTCGACCACGGTGCGGGTGGTTTCGCCGGCATGGCGCAGGGCCACGCCCAGGCCGATGGCCCAAGTCAGTACACCGATGAAGTTGGCGTTGAGCAGGGCGTTGATCGGGTTGTCGACCGCACTCAGCAGCAGGTTCTGCAGCACCTCGGTGATGCCGCCCGGCGCGCTCAGCGTAGCGTCGCCGGTGCTCAGCACCAGGTTCGACGGGAACAGCATGCTGGCAACCACCGCGACTACCGCGGCGCCGAAGGTACCCAGCAGGTACAGCCAGAGGATCGGGCGGATGTGGGTTTCCTGGCCGTGGCGGTGGTTGGCGATCGAGGCCATGACCAGGATGAACACCAGCACGGGTGCCACCGCCTTGAGGGCGCTGACGAACACCTTCCCGAGGAAGGCCATGTCGCGGGCGATGGCGGGCGCGAGCAGGGCCAGGGCGATGCCGGCGATCAGGCCGATGACGATCTGCGTCACCAGGCTGGTGCGGTTGAGGAAGCGGAGGACGGGGGTCATGTGCAGCGATATCCCAGCATGTTCAAAAAGGGCGCGACTTTACCATAGACCTTCGTCGAGCAGGGCGGCCTGAAGAAGTCAGCGCCCGCGCCGCCGCGACACCCGCGCCTCGATGTTCTTGCGCCCGATCAGCAGCGGCGGCTTTTCCACTACCGGCTCGTCCGCCAGCCACTTGTACATCACCAGGCAGTCCACCAGCCCAAGGCGGGCATGGCGGTAGGCCTTGGGCAAGCGGCCAACGGTTTCGAAGCCCAACTTGTGCCACAGCGCCACTGCCACCTCATTGGTGGCCACCACCGAGTTGAACTGCAGGGCCAGAAAACCTTCCTGGCGCGCCTGTTTCTGTGAGTGCTCGCACATCAAGCGCGCGACGCCGCGGCCGCGTGCCGCTTCACAGACCATGTAGCCGCAATTGCCCACGTGCCCACCAGGCCCGGCGGCATTGGCCTTGAGGTAATACGAACCCAGCAGCTCGCCGTCTTCCTCGGCCACGAATGTGCGCACGGGCAGTTCCAGCCACAGCTGGCGGGCCTGATCGAAGCTGAGGGCCGGGTCGAATGCGTAGGTTTCACGGGCCTGTACGACGGCCTGGAAGGTGGGCCAGAAGTGTTCGAAGTCTTCCGGTGTCATGGGGCGGATGTGGATCATGCGGGTTCCTGCAAGGGCTGGGCCGCCCAGTCTGGGTGGCGCGGCGCCGTCGCGCAAGGGCGGCGACGCCATTTTCGCTCAGCCGTTGGCCTTGCCCACCGCATCCATGGCACGTGCCGAGTAGACCAGCGCGGCACCGGCGTTCATCGCCACGGCCACGCCAAGGGCCTCGGCGATTTCCTCGCGGCTGGCGCCGTGCTTGACGGCCTGCTGCGAATGCACCGCGATGCAGCCATCGCAGCGTGTGGTCACGGCCACGGCGAGGGAGATCAGCTCGCGGGTCTTGGCGTCCAGGTGGTTGGTCTTGGCCCCTGCACCGCTGGCGGTCATGTAGCCGGCCACGGTGTCAGGGGAAAGCTGCTTGAGATCGCCGATGCCGGCCATCAACTGCTTACGGTAGGCGTCCCAGTCCATCATGCTCATCGTCTTCACCTTGGGGAGGTTGCGAGTGGAGCTTTCAGGCTAGTCGAAGAGTGGAAAGTGTGAGGCTTGTACTTTGGTTGGTTGCGCGCAGGCCTTTTGGCTGCGCGCAACCACACCGATCAGATGTAGATGAACACCAGCACCAACGCCGCGACGAATGCCCACTTCTCCAGGTAGTAACGCGTGCGGTTGCGCTTCTTCATCGCCTTGCCACGTTCGCGGATCTTGTAGATGCGGGTGAACAGCCGGTTGATGCCACCGGTCTTGTCGCCGGCATCGTTGGGTGCGGCGGCAGCGGCCATGACGTTGCGGCTGAACCAGCGGTTGAACGCGGTCGCCCAGCGGTACTTGAGCGGGCGTTCAACGTCGCAGAACAGGATGATGCGGTTGTGCTCGGTGGTATTGGCCGCGTAGTGGATGTAGGTCTCGTCGAAGACCACGCCCTCGCCATCGCGCCAGGAATACTTCTCACCGTCCACGTCGATGTAGCAACCGTCGTCGTTCGGCGTGTCCAGGCCCAGGTGGTAGCGGTACGAACCGGCATACGGGTCACGGTGGCGCACCAGCTTGGCGCCCGGCGGCAGGGTGGCGAACATGGCGGCCTTGACCGTGCCGATGCCTTTGAGCAACTCGGTGGTGCGTGGGCACAGGGTCATCGCCGACGGGTGGCTTTCGCCGTACCACTTCAGGTAGAAGCGCTTCCAGCCGGTCTTGAAGAATGAGTTGAAACCGACATCATCGTAATTGTCGGACTTCTTGATTTCGCCCACATGCAGCAGCTGTTGGGCTTCCTCGCGGATCTCCTGCCAGTGGTCCTGCAGCGTCTGCAGTTCCGGAAAGGCCTCTACCGGCAGGTAAGGCTTGGCCGGGTGCCTGGAAAACAGGTACAGGAAGCTGTTGACCGGGGCCAGGAAACTGGAGTGGTCGCCCAGCTGACGGGTCAGCTTGTGGCGAACGCGACCGCGCAGGTGAACATAGGCGATCGAGAGGACGAAGATGAGGACTAAGGCGATTTTCATGGGCGGATACGTCAAGTAATGGCCATGCGTGATGGCTAAGCCCGCCAGCATAAACAATCGAGCCGATGCTTTGTAGGAGAATGTTACCCAACGATGGCAGACCTTGGTACAAGCGTCACCGCTGTACCAAGGTCTGCATGGCGATGCATCAGTCCAGAATAACCTCGATGCTGCCATCGGTGATGCGATGGTCCTTGCCATCGTAGCTGATGACATAATCAGTGAATGTGGCGGTCAGGGTCCTGTTCTCCACGTTCCACTCATGCTGCAGGCGGCCCCCGTTCATGGGAAAGCCCAAACCGCCAATCAAGAAGAGCAAGCGTGCATGTTGTTCATTGAACAGCATCAGGATGCCCTGGGAAACGTTGTCCACTTGCTGTCTGGCGGAGAGTTGGATGCGCCCGTCCTGAAGTTCCTTGAATGTGATGGTTTGAGCGTCAAGGTTGCCCAGCGAGGGGAAAATGGCGGGGTCGAGGTTGGCGGTGACCTGGCCGCTGCCGGGGATGTAGCGCGTAGCATGGTCGGCCAGCGACAAGGACAGCGAGCCATCCACGATATCGACCTGGCCCATGGTGTCTACGATGGTGAAGTGGAACGTTGCCACTAGCGCCTTGGTAGTCTGATCCATCTGGACAATTCGGATTTCCCCTTCGGTCGCCCAGCCTGAGCGGCCAATCGAACTCGAGCCGAAATAGGCGTTGATCTCGGCTTTCTCGCCTGGACCGATCTTGTGGGATTCGCCTGTTACCAGGCGGCTTTCCGGGATATTCATGATTATGAAGCTATGAACGTTCTCTGAATTATTCTTGTAATGAGGGGCAAAGAACAAGCAGTTGCCAGAACTGATATTTGTATCTACCTCATTAGCTTCGAACGTGTATACACGCTGGCTCCACTTCAGTGTTGCTTGCATGGCAGGCTGGGTATTCCGTGTTTGCTGGTGCTGTTTCATGGCCGTATCTATGTGATTGAATTGAGGCCTCAGCGTATGGTTTGGGTGCCTGCCCGCGAAACTGACAGACCTGCGGGTTTCCCAACGCATCAGTACGTGCTTTGCCATCTCGAGGAGCGGCACGATGACACCGGTCAGCGGACGAATCGAAAAACCATTCAAGCGCCTGTTCTTCGCCTTGCCGGTGAGCGATGCCCAGCGCCGCGCCCTGGCCCAGTGGCGACGTGGCCTGGGCCTGCGCAGCGGCAAGCCAGTGCCGGCCGCCAACTTCCATGTGACGCTGCTGTTTTTCGGCGATGTGGATACCGCCCATGTGCCTGCGATTTGCGCGGCGGTCGACCAGCTGGCGCTACCGGCCACGGCACCACGGCTGTTGCTGGACCGCCTGCAGGTGTGGCAGCGGGCCAGCGCCCTGGTGCTGGAGGCGCAACAGACCCCACCGGCCCTGTTGCAACTGGTGTACAGCTTGCAGCAGGCGCTGCTGCCGTTGGGGGTGGAAGCGGCCGACCGCGAGTATCGCCCGCACCTGACGCTGGCCAGGGATTACCGCGGCCAGCCGCCAGAAGCCAGCAGCGCGCCGGATTTCTACCTCGCCGCCCGCCATTTCACACTGTACGAGTCGCGCAAGGGCGCTTACTGGCCATTGGCGCAATGGCCGCTTTCAAGCTGATTCAGGCCATGGCCTCGCAGCTTGCGAACATCTGCTCGCCCAGCGTGCGTGCAGTGTGCAGATGCGCTGCCGGGGCTGCTCTGCAGCCCATCGCCGGCAAGCCGGCTCCCACATCGACCGCATCGGTTTCAAGCCATGTGCAGTCCCTGTGAGAGCCGGCTTGCCGGCGATGAGGCCCTGACAGGCCATGCAAGACAGTTGCAGCTATCTCGACCGCATTGACCTCAAGGGCTTTGCTATCCCTGTGGGAGCCGGCTTGCCGGCGATGGGGCCCTGACAGGCCATGCAAGACAGTTGCAGCTATCTCGACCGCATTGACCTCAAGAGCTTTGCTGTCCCTGTGGGAGCCGGCTTGCCGGCGATGGGGCCCTGACAGGCCATGCAGGACAGTTGCAGCTATCTCGACCGCATTGACCTCAAGAGCTTTGCTGTCCCTGTGGGAGCCGGCTTGCCGGCGATGGGGCCCTGACAGGCCATGCAGGACAGTTGCAGCTATCTCGACCGCATTGACCTCAAGAGCTTTGCTGTCCCTGTGGGAGCCGGCTTGCCGGCGATGGGGCCCGGGCAGGCGATTACACTGGCAGGCTCTGGTACGGCAATTCATCCCCCGGGCTGCGGTCGAACTGGCGCTTGTACTCGCGGCTGAACTGTGAGGTGCTCTGGTACCCCACCCGGTGCGCGGTCTGCGCCACCCCCAGGCCTTCGCCGATCAGCATCTGCTGCGCCTTTAGTAGCCGCAGGCGCTTGAGGTACTGCATTGGTGCCATGTCGGTGCAGCGCTTGAAGTGCTCGTGGAAGGTCGAAACGCTCATGTTGGCGCGCGCGGCCAGCGCTTCCACGCTCAGCGGCTCGGTGTAGTGTTCGCGCAGGTGGGCAAGGGCGGCGCCGATGCGGGCGAAGTGCCCCTGTTGCTCCACCAGCGCCCGCAACACGCCCGCCTGTGGGCCGCGCAAGGCGGTGTACAGCACCTCGCGCACCCGCGCCGGGCCCAGCACCTTGGCGTCCACTGGGTCCTGCAGGCAGCGCAGCAGCCGTTCCACGCATTCGCGCATCGGCGCATCGAGTGCCGCCGAGGTCATCGACTGCGGGGTTTGCGCCTGCACCGCGGCATCCGGCGCCAGGGCCATGCTTTGCACCAGTTCACCCAGCACGCCGCGGTCGATGTCCACTGCCACGCCCAGCAATGGAGCTTCGGGGGTGGCGAAGGTTTCGCACATGAACGGTACCGACAGTGCCTGCACCAGGTAATGCCCGGCGCCGTATTCCAGGGTACGCGGCCCGAGGCGCGCCAGTTTGCTGCCCTGGGCCAGGATCATCAGGCTGGGTTCGTAGATCTGCGGGCTGCTGGCCACATAGTGGTCCCAGCTCAGCACCTGCACCTGGGGCAGGTGCGTGGGCACGAAGCCCGGGCGCGTGGCGAGGCTGCGGATCAGTGTGCAAAGCGGCGCATTGGCGTCGACGTGGCGGGTCAGTTGCATGATGGACCTGGGCAGAGGATCAGACAGTCTGATCATCGCAGAATGAACGCTCGGCGCCAGGTGCTGCATGGCATCTTCGGAGAATCAGGCATCGATGCCGGAGAATCAGCTGTGGGCGAGGCGGCGCATGGCGCGCAGAATGCGCCGCCTGAATCGTTTCACTTCATAGCGAGTCCCTGCATGTACACCGCCATCGGTTACGCCGCCCAGACCCCCACCAGCCCTCTGGCTCCCATGACCTTCGAGCGTCGCAGCCCGCGCCCTGACGATGTCGCCATCGATATCCTGTACTGCGGCGTGTGCCACTCCGACATTCACCAGGCGCGCAACGAATGGGGCATTGCCGTGTACCCGCTGATGCCGGGCCACGAGATCATCGGCCGCGTCACCGCGGTGGGCGAGAAAGTGACCGCGCACAAGGTCGGTGACCTGGTCGGCGTTGGCTGCATGGTCGACTCGTGCCGCCACTGCGAAGCCTGTGCCAAGGACCTGGAGCAGTACTGCCTGGAAGGCCCGACCATGACCTACGCCACCCCGGACCGGGTCGACGGTAGCAACACCATGGGCGGTTACTCCAGCAGCATCGTGGTCAGTGAGCACTTCGTGGTGCGCATCCCGGCCGGCATGGACTTGCCCAGTGCCGCGCCAATCCTCTGCGCTGGCATCACCACCTATTCGCCGCTCAAGCACCACGGTGTCGGCCCTGGTCACAAGATCGGCATCCTCGGCATGGGCGGCCTGGGCCACATGGCTATCAAGCTGGCCAAGGCCTTGGGCGCCGAAGTGACCCTGTTCACCCGTTCCCAGGCCAAGGCCGAGGAAGCCCGTCGCCAGGGTGCCGACCATGTGATCGTGTCCACCGATGCCGAGCAGATGCACGCCGCGGCGGGCCGTTTCGACTTCCTGCTCGACACCATCCCGGTGCAGCACGACCTCAACCCGTACCTGGAAACCCTGAAATTCGATGGCGTGCACATCCTGGTCGGCCTGATCGAGCCGATCGACCCGGCGGTGCATGCGGCCAATCTGGTGATGAAACGCCGGGTGCTGGCGGGGTCGTTGATCGGTGGTATTGCCGAGACCCAGGAAGTGCTGGATTTCTGTGCCGAGCACGCGATTCGTTGTGATATCGAGTTGCTGGATATCCGCAACATCAACCAGGCGTATGAGCGGATGATTGCCGGGGACGTGAAGTACCGGTTCGTGATCGATATGGCTACTTTGCAAGGCTGATTGGTTGCCTGCCCCGGCCTATTCGCGGGTGAACCCGCTCCCACAGGTATCGTGCAGGTTTCAGGTTCTGTATTGAACCTTCCCACAGAGACTGCACAGACCTTGGCGCCTGTGATGTCCCTGTGGGAGCGGGCGAGCCCGCGAATAGGCCAGTACAGGCAATGAAGATGCTGGATCTGTTACCAGGCCAATGCCCTGTCCCAGCCTTTCCAGAACAACCACCGCCGTACCTCGCCATGCGCCCCGGTACCGATCTGCCAGGCCGGCCGCCCGTTGTCCAGGGCAATCACCGAAACGAACCCGGCATGGCTCGCCGCTACCAGGGTACGCCCGTCCGCACTGATATCCAGCGCACTGATGGTCGACCCCAGGTAATGCTGCCAATGCTCCATGCCATCTTCGCCAAACGCCCGCAGGTAACCATAGGCATCCCCCACGATGTATTCCCCGTCGCGCGCCACGCCGGCATACACCCGTGCACCATCCTGTACCAGCGGGGTACGCGGGTCCTGGCTGTAGTAGTCGGTATCCAGCCCCGGCAAGTCGGCCACCCTGACAGCCAGCGTGGCACCGCTGTAGAAATGGCAGGCATTGACTATCAACTGGTCACCCGTGCGATTGAACAGCGCAAAGTGCGGATACTCGCTGGCCGGGCCGATTGCCGCCACGGGCCTGAGCTGGTCGTCCAGCACCAGGTGACGGCTGCCTTGCTCACCGACCACGATCAACCGGCCATCCGCCGACACCGCACCGTGCTCCATGCTCAGCCCGAGGCTGATGTCGTCGGGGTCGGTGCCTTCGTCCAGCTCGTCGAGCACCCGCGCCTGGTGCGGCAGCAGGCGGGTCGCGCCGTGGCGCGTCAGCAGGAAGATACCCTCGGCACTCACCAGCAGCACCCGCTGGCCATCCGGGAAGGGGATCAGCGCGGTCGGCGTGGGCGGCAGGTCGAATGGCTCGAACGGGTAACCCGGCGGCAACCCCTCCAACCCCGTGGGCCAGGCCAGGCGCAGCACCTGCGGGCCGCCCCAGCCATCGGTCACGCGTATGCCCTCGGCATTGGCCAGGGCGAAATAGCGGCGGGCCGGGCAGCGGCCGAAGTGATCGACGCCGATCACCGGGGTCACCCCGAGAGGGTCGATGCGCACCACCTGGCCTTTGTCATGCGGCATGCCGATACGTGCCAGCAGGCTGCCATCCTCCAGCAGCAGGACGTTGCCGATGCCTTGCCCGTGCTCCTTGATCAGCGGCAGCAATGGGTGGTGGGCGGGTGGCCAGGCTTCGCGGAAGGCTTGCTGCTCGAAGGCTTCGACGCCAGGCCGGTTGGCTGCTTGCAGGGCTTGCAGCCAGGCATCGAGCAAATGCTCGGTGGCTTGCGGCAGGGGCTCTTCGAGGTCATCCCAGCCTTGCGCGCGGCCCTGCGCGACATAGTCGTTGACGGCCTGGGCATAGGCAGTAACCGCCTGCTGCCACTGTTGCTGCTGGGAGTGCTGCTGGTCCATGAGCGGATCGGGCTCCTTGTTGCATACGCGTTCGCACAAAGCGCGCATGTTACTCCTTCTGCCCGCCTCGCGGTTGTGAGCCCCCGGCTTGACGCGTACCATGCCGGGCATTCCTTCCAATAACAAAGCGTGCGTCCACACCCCGGCAAGCGGGTGGCTGGCGTGCGTCCTGTTGCCTTGCCTGCGGAGAAGCGGTTTGCACCCATGAACGGACCCACACCCACCAACATGCCACCCACGGCGGGTAGCGGCAGCTGGCTGAGCGTCATTGCCCTGGCCCTGGCGGCCTTCATCTTCAACACCACCGAGTTCGTCCCGGTGGCGCTGCTCAGCGACATTGGCCGCAGCTTCGACATGAGCACCGCGCAGGTCGGCCTGATGCTGACCATCTACGCCTGGGTGGTGGCGCTGGCCTCGCTGCCGATGATGCTGCTGACCCGCAACATCGAGCGGCGGCGCCTGTTGCTGTTCGTGTTCCTGGTGTTCATCGTCAGCCACCTGCTGTCGTGGCTGTCACAGAGCTTTGCCATGTTGCTGGTCAGCCGCATCGGTATTGCCCTGGCGCATGCGGTGTTCTGGGCCATCACGGCTTCCCTGGCGGTGCGCGTGGCGCCGCCAGGGCAGCAGGCCAAGGCGCTGGGCCTTTTGGCCACTGGCACCACCCTGGCCATGGTCCTGGGCATCCCGCTGGGCCGCGTGGTGGGCGAAGCGCTGGGCTGGCGCATCACCTTCCTGAGCATTGCCGGGGTGGCGCTGGCGACCATGCTGTGCCTGATGAAGTCGCTGCCGCTGCTGCCCAGCCAGAACTCGGGCTCGCTGCGCAGCCTGCCGATCCTGTTCAAGCGCCCGGCGCTGGTGATCACCTATGTGCTGGTGACGCTGGTGATTACCGCGCAGTTCACTGCCTACAGCTACATCGAGCCGTTCGCCCTGCACGTGGCGCAGATAGGCGGTGAGCGCACCACGCTGTTGCTGTTGCTGTTCGGCGGTGCCGGGGTGTTCGGCTCGTTGCTGTTCAGCCGTTACAGCGACCGCTTCCCGCATGGCTTCCTGGTGGGGTCGATTGGCCTGCTGGCGGCGTGCCTGTTGCTGCTGTTGCCGCTGTCGGGCAACTTCTACGTGTTTGCCGCGTTGAGCATGTTCTGGGGTGTGGCGATTCTCAGCTTCAGCCTGTCGCTGCAGTCCAAGACCCTGAAACTGGCGTCCGATGCCACCGATGTGGCCATGGCGCTGTTCTCGGGTATCTACAACATCGGTATTGGCGGTGGTGCGTTGCTGGGCAGTATCGTCAGCAGCCAGCTGGACGTGGCGGATATCGGCCTGGTGGGCGGTAGCGTGGCGGTGGCCGGGTTGCTGCTGGCTGTGGCCAGCACCCGGCGGTTCCGCGAGGCGCTGGGCGGGGGGGCAGGGCATTCCTGAATGACCGCGCTGTTTTTTTCGCGGGCACGCCCGCGAAGAGGCCGGTACTGGCAATAACGGGCTCAAGCCAGTACGGCAGCCCACGCAGAAATCAACAACACCCCCGCCAACACCTGGTTGAACACCCGCAACCGCCGCGGTGCCTGCAACCATCGCGCGCTGCCCACCCCCAGCAGCGCCCACGCCGCCATGCAGGGCAGGGCAATCAGCAAGAACACCAGCGCCAGTTGCCATACCGGCAACGACGGCGCGGCAAACACCCCGACCACCGCCACGGCCATCAACCACACCTTGGGGTTCACCACCTGCAACGAGGCCGCACTGAGTGCACTGAAGCCTTGCACCGTGGCCGCCTGCAGCGGGGCGGCAGCACTGCGCAGCATCTTCCACGCCAGCCAGCTCAACCACAAAACCCCGGCCCAGCTCATCAACTGCTGGGCCAGCGGGTGGCGCAGCAGCAGTTCACCCAGCCCCAGGCCCACCATCAGCACGATCGCGGCTGCTGCACCGCAGGCCGCCACGATCGGCGCCAGGCTCGCGCGCAGGCCAACGCGGGCGCCATGGGCGAGAATCAACAGGTTGGTCGGCCCCGGGCTGATGCTGGACACCAGGGCAAACAGGATGAAGGGCAACAACGACTGCGACATGATCAAGGGCTCCGGATAAACGAAGCACCATGCTCGCTGCCTGCCGCCTTTCAGTCTGGAAGGTTTGAGCAGCGCCTGCGGTAGTCGGCCGGGGTCAGCTGGTAGGCACGGCGGAACCAGCGCCCCAGGTGGCTCTGGTCGGCAAAGCCCAGGGCCATGGCCACTTCGGTTGGTGTCTGGCCTCGGGCGAGCAGGCGCCGCGCCCGGGCCAGGCGCAGCTGGATCAGATAGGCATGCGGCGCCAGGCCGAATGCGGCCTTGAACGCGCGGGTCAGGCGGAAGCGATCGATGCCACAGGCCTGGGCCAGGTCTTCCAGGCCGATGTCGCGCTCCAGGTTGGCGTGCAGGTAATCCCGTGCGCGCTGCGCGGTCAGCGGCAGGCGCGGGTCCGGGTTCAGGCGTCGGCGCCAGTGCAGGTGGCGGGTCAGGCAGGCCAGCAGGTCGTCCATGGCCGTCTGCCGGACAATGCGCAAGTCCTGGGTATGCACGGCCTGGAAGGCGAGGGCAGTGGCACGCGCCAGGCGCTCATCGTGGCACAAGGTATCGGCGAAGCTGGGCAGGCTGTCGCCTGGCGCGTGTTCGAACAGTGCCCGCAGTTGGCTGTCCACCCAGGTGGGTTCCAGGTACAGCGTCGAATAGGTGAAGCCGTCCTCGGTGGGCGCATGGCCGTCATGGATTTCACCGGGCTCCAGCAGGAACACGTGCCCCGGCGTGCTGCGATGGCGTACTCGCCGGCAATCGAATTGCTGCACGCCCTGCTCGGTAACGCCAACCAGGAAGCTGTCGTGCCAGTGCGGGTCGTAGGCATGCCCGACGAAATGCGCGCGGACCGACTCGATGCCGGTGTCGGCGTCTTGCTTGAGGTCGATCCAGTTGCTCATGGGGGCGTGCCGTGGCAGAAATCGCTACCTTAGCGCAACGGCCAGGCTCAGTCTGGAACGATTGTGCAGCCGTTGGCCAGCGCCCGGTTACGCAAGGCCTCGAAGCGTTCGCGCAGCCACAGATGCAGTTGCGCCACTGCGGGCGTGAGCTGCTTTCGGTGCGGGCACACCAGGGTGACCGGGGCGGGTTCACCAAAGTGCTCGGGTAGGATGATTTCCAGTTCGCCGGCCGCGATGTTGGCGCTTACGTCCAGCCACGACTTGTAGACGATGCCTTCGCCCTGCAAGGCCAGGCGGCGGATCACGTCGGCATCGTCGCTGATCAGCGGCCCACGCACCTGCACGGTGCGGTTGCCCACCCGCCACTTGTCGTAGACCCGGTTGTGCTGCATATACAGCAGGCAGGCATGCTGCTGCAGGGCGTCGGGCGTGAGGGGGCGGCCGTGACGGGCCAGGTAATCGGGCGCCGCCACCAGCACCCGGCGGTTCCAGTCTGCCAGCGGCAGGGCAATGTAGTTGGCGTCCTGGTTGAGGCCGTAGCGGATCGCCACATCTACCGGGTCGCGGTTGAGGTCGGCAATCTGGTCAGACAGGAAGAAGCGAAGGTGCAGGGCCGGGTGCTCGCGGCGGAAGGCGCTCAGCCACGGCAGCAACATGTTGCGGCCCAGGTCGGACGGTGCCGAAACCTGCAGAGTACCGCGCAGGGTGTTGGCGTTGCCATGCAGGTCTTCACGCCCCTGGCGCAGGCTCTCCAGCACATTCAGGGCAGTCGGCAGGTACAACTCGCCTTCGGCGGTCAGGCGCAGGCTGCGGGTAGTGCGGGCGAACAGGCGCACATCCAGGTCGCGCTCCAGGCGCTTGATCGCGGCGGCCACCTGCCCCGGCAGCAGTTCGGCCTCATGGGCGGCGGCGGTAAAGCTGCCCAGCACGCTGCTGCGGACGAACAGTTCGAGGTCGGCGATGCGCAGCATTTTCACTCCAGGGATGAAAGTGTTGCTGCATTGTGCCGGTTTTTCTTTTCTGCAGGAAAGATAAGATGCCCGGCAAATCCTCTGTTCATTCCCGGAGTTGTTGCATGGATACCGTCTCGCTGGCCAAGCGCCGCTACACCACCAAAGCCTACGATGCCTCGCGCCGCATTCCCCAGGCGACTGTCGATGCCCTGCTCGAGCAACTGCGCCATAGCCCTTCCTCGGTCAACTCGCAGCCGTGGCATTTCATCGTTGCCGACAGCGCCGAAGGCAAGGCTCGCCTGGCCAAGAGCACCACAGAGCGCTATGCCTACAATTCGCCGAAGATCCTCGATGCCTCGCATGTGATCGTGTTCTGCACCCGCACCGAAATGACCGAAGCGCACCTGAATGCCGTGCTCGACCAGGAAGCTGCCGATGGCCGCTTCCGCGATGATCAGGCGCGTGCCGGGCAGAACCAGAGCCGCCGGCATTACGTCGACCTGCACCGCTTTGACCAGAAGGACGTGCAGCACTGGATGGAAAAGCAGACCTACCTGGCGTTGGGTACTGCTTTGCTGGGGGCTGCGGCACATGGGCTGGATGCCACGCCGATCGAAGGCTTCGACAGCAAGATTCTCGATGCCGAGCTGGGCTTGCGCGAGCGTGGGTTCACCAGTGTGGTCATTCTCAGCCTGGGCTATCGCAGCGAGGCGGACTTCAACGCTGGCTTGAACAAGTCGCGGTTGCCGGCTTCGCAGGTGTTCACCTTCCTGTGAGATACCCGGGGCCGCCCTGCGGCCCTTTCGCGACGCAAGGCCGCTCCCACAGGATGGCATCGCCTTCAAGGCTTTCACAGGCCTCATGGACTGGCATATGTCCGGCATATGCCGCATACTTGTCGGCAAACGCCGGAAAGGAGAGCGCCATGCTTGCCGAAGTGCTTCGCGACAACGGTTACCACGAGTACCGGGCGCGCCTGCATGCACTGCTGGAAATCCCCGAACTCGCCAGTGACTTCGAAATTCACACCCGCATCACCCATGGCTTCGCTGCCACCTGGCTGGTGAAACTGACTGAACTCGGCGTGTTCACCCCTGTGGAGCGTGACCAGATCATTCCCCTGCGCACGCTGAAAACCCGCATCGAACGTGACCAGCCACTGACCGTGGAAGAAAGCGACCGGCTGTTCCGCTCGGCCCATATCACCGCCATGGCCGAAGCCGTGTTCGGTGAGGCGGGCAAGGCCAAGCGCTGGCTGTCCAAGCCCAAGGAGCGCTTCTCGGGGCTGACGCCGATGCAGATGCTCACCACCCAGCAGGGCACCACCCAGGTCGAAGAGATGTTGCTGCAGATCGCCGAGGGCTTCGGCCTGTGATTCTGTGGCGTATCAGCGCCTATGCAGACTTGAGCGGAACGGGCGGCTTGCGTGTCAGCGGCCGCTGGCACCAGGCGGGCCGGCCAGTGGTGTATGCCGCTACCAGCCCGGCCGGGGCAATGCTGGAGGTGCTTGTGCACCTGGAGATCGACCCTGAGGATTTCCCCACCACCATGCGGCTGCTGCGTATCGAGTTGCCCGACACCGTTTCGCAAGCGCAGTTGCCCGCCTTGCAGCCTGGCTGGTCGAGCCAGACCGAACTGACCCGGGGCCTGGGCAACCGCTTTCTGGATGAGTGCTCGGCATTGCTGCTGCCGGTGCCGAGCGCGATCATGCCCAGCACCACCAATTACCTGTTCAACCCGCGCCATCCGCAGGCAAACAGTGCCTGGCTCGAGGTCGAGGACTTCACCCCGGACAGCCGGCTGTTCTAGGGCCGGTTCACCAAAGTGCCGCTGACGCCGCTGTCAGCACCCGGCCAAACACTTCGAGCGCCTTGTCCACTTCGGCCTCGTTGCTGAAACGCCCGATGCTCAGCCGCACACTGTTGCGTGCCTGGCGTTCATTCAGCCCGAGCGCGAGCAGCACATGCGAGGCCGCATTGCTCGCCGAGTTGCAGGCCGAGGTGGTCGACAACGCCAGCTCGCTGGCCAGCGCCGCGCTGTTGAAACCCTTGCTGTCGATACACAGGTTCAGCGTATGGGGAATGCGCTGGTTGGCGCAGCCGTTGAGGGTGACGCCGGGCAGGGCCAGCAGGCCTTCGCGCAGGCGCCTGGCCAGTTGCTCGAGGCGCTGGTGTTCGCTGTCGCCGGGCTGGCCGGCCAGGGCAAAGGCGCTGCCCATGCCGGCAATCTGGTGGGTCGCCAGGGTGCCGGAGCGCAGGCCTTGCTCATGGCCGCCGCCGTGCATCTGCGCACGCATCAGCGTGCGGGCGCGTGGCCCGACGTAGAGCGCACCGATGCCCTTGGGCCCATACACCTTGTGCGCCGAGAACGACATCAGGTCCACGGCCATGGCGCTCAGGTCGATGGCCAGTTTGCCCACCGCCTGCGCCGCATCCACGTGCAGCAGGGCACCGTGGGCACGTACCTGTTCGCCAATCGCGGCAAAGTCGGTGATCGTGCCCAGTTCATTGTTCACCGCCATCAGCGATACCAGGCGGGTGTCGGCGCGCAACGCTGCCTGCACCGCCGCAGGCTGAATCAGGCCGACGGCATCCGGTGCCAGGCGGGTAACGGCCCAACCCTGGCGCTCCAGTTCGGCCACCGTGTCGAGCACGGCCTTGTGTTCCAGCTGGCTGGTGATCAGGTGCCCGGGTTTACCGAGGCCCTGGGCAATGCCCTTGAGCGCCAGGTTGTTGGACTCGGTCGCACCTGAGGTCCAGACCAGTGCATCGGCCTGTGCGCCGACGCGTTCGGCCACTTGCTGGCGGGCCTGCTCCACGGCGTGGCGGGCGGCCTGGCCGAAGGCATGGCCACTGGACGCCGGGTTGCCGAAGTTGGCCTGGCTGCCAAGGCAGGCGAGCATGGTTTCGATGACCCGGTCGTCGACCGGAGTGGTGGCGGCGTAATCGAAGTAGAGCGGGGCGCTGGGCATTGGGGCGGGTCCGTTTCTGTCGCCGTGAAATCGGCGATCGTTGGAGCAAGCGTACCCGCTGTTCGAGAGATATTTTTCGCTTCCAGCGGCTCTATTCTCAGGAAGTGCAAGAAAAATTTCTCTCTATTGAGCTTTTCCTGGAAAATTTTTCTCCGCATCGCGAGGGGCTCAGCAAAGGCCCCTCGTGAGCCTCTTCAGGCTGGTGCCAAGGCCCTCTCTTCCTCGGCCACCACACGTTCGCACAACTCGGTGATCTGCTCGCGCATCCAGCGGTTGGCCGGGTCCTGATCGGTGCTTTCATGCCAGTACAGGTGCGTTTCCAGCGCAGGCACCTCCACCGGCAGTGGCTGGTAACGCAACTGATGACGGCGGGCGAAGCGCTCGGGGACGGTCATCGCCATGTCGGTCTGCTGCAACACCTGCGAGGCCATCAGGTAGTGCTGCGAGCGCAAGGCAACCTTGCGCTGCACGCCCATCTTGCCCAGGGCCAGGTCGACATAGCCCAGGCCGTTGCGTCGGCTGGAAATATGGATGTGGGTCATGCCCAGGTAGTTGTCGAGGGTCAGCTTGCTGTCGGCCAGCGGGTGGCCCTGGCGCAGGGCGCAGACATAGCGGTCTTGCATCAGTTTGACGTGGCGTACCTGCGGGTCGGTGTTCAACGGTGCGTCGATGGCGAAGTCCAGGCGGCCGGCGGCGAGTTCCTTGGTGGTCTCGCGGCGCTTGCACAAAAAGCTTTCGATCAGCACCGCCGGCGCCAGGCGGCGCAAGCGCTGGAACAGCGGCGGCAGGATCACCGCTTCGGTCAGGTCGGTCATGCTGATGCGGAAGGTCTTGTTGGCCTGTTGCGGGTTGAAGATGCGGCTTTCCTGCACTGAGGTGCGCAGCAGTGCCAGGGCGTTGCGCACCGGGCCGATGATGTTCTGCGCCATGGGCGTGGGCACCATGCCTTGCGCGGTACGCACGAACAGCGGGTCGTTGAAGGTTTCGCGCAGCCGCGAAAGGGCGTTGGACACTGCCGGCTGGGTGATGCCGACGATCTGCCCGGCGCGGGTCAGGTTGGCTTCGGTGTAGATCGCATCGAACACGATGAACAGGTTGAGGTCGACCTTGCTGAGGTTCATGGGCGCCGCTCTTTGTTGGAATTATTGGCCGATCATATATCGGTTATGAATGTTTATACACGCGGAAAATAGACTAGGTGGATGGGGCCATGCTGCTCTAGGCTCTGGCCCATGTACTCCGAACCGTGAAGGTAGCCCAGATGGATTTCGCCTATTCGCCCAAGGTCCAGGCACTGCGTGAGCGCGTCAGCGCGTTCATGGACGCCTATGTCTACCCCGCCGAGGCGGTGTTCGAGCGCCAGGTCGCCGAGGGCGACCGCTGGCAGCCCACCGCGATCATGGAAGAACTCAAGGCCAAGGCTCGCGCTGAAGGGCTGTGGAACCTGTTCCTGCCCGAATCGGAATACGGTGCCGGCCTGAGCAACCTGGAATACGCCCCGCTGGCAGAAATCATGGGCCGTTCGTTGCTCGGCCCGGAGCCGTTCAACTGTTCGGCGCCAGACACCGGCAACATGGAAGTGCTGGTGCGCTATGGCAGCGAAGCGCAGAAGCGCCAGTGGCTGGAGCCGCTGCTGCGTGGCGAGATCCGATCGGCGTTCGCCATGACCGAACCGGACGTGGCCTCCTCGGATGCCACCAACATGGCCGCCACCGCAGTGCGTGACGGTGACCAATGGGTAATCAACGGCCGCAAGTGGTGGACCTCCGGCGCTTGCGACCCGCGCTGCAAGGTGATGATCTTCATGGGCCTGTCCGACCCTGAAGGGCCACGCCACCAGCAGCACTCGATGGTGCTGGTGCCCACCGATGCGCCTGGGGTGAAGATCGTCCGCCCGCTGCCGGTGTTCGGCTATGACGATGCTCCCCATGGCCACGCCGAGGTGCTCTTCGAGAACGTGCGGGTGCCGTATGAGAACGTGATCCTGGGTGAGGGCCGTGGCTTCGAGATTGCCCAGGGGCGCCTTGGCCCCGGCCGCATTCACCATTGCATGCGCTCGATCGGCATGGCCGAGCGCGCGCTGGAACTGATGTGCAAGCGCTCGGTGGAGCGTACCGCCTTCGGCCGGCCACTGGCGCGTCTGGGCGGCAACGTCGACAAGATCGCCGACTCGCGCATGGAGATCGACATGGCCCGGCTGCTGACGTTGAAAGCGGCGTACATGATGGACACGGTCGGCAACAAGGTCGCCCGCAGCGAGATTGCGCAGATCAAGGTAGTGGCGCCGAACGTGGCACTGAAGGTGATCGACCGGGCGATCCAGATTCATGGCGGGGCAGGGGTAAGTGGCGATTTCCCGCTGGCGTACATGTACGCCATGCAGCGCACCTTGCGCCTGGCCGACGGGCCGGATGAAGTGCACCGGGCGGCGATTGGCAAGTATGAGATTGGCAAGTACGTGCCGGCGGAGATGATGCGTAGCGGGCGGTAATTTACCGGCTTGTTCCGGCCTCTTCGCGGGCTTGCCCGCTCCCACAGGTACTGTGCCGCCTCCAAGCTGTGCGCAATACCTGTGGGAGCGGGCAAGCCCGCGAAGAGGCCCTTGAAGGCTCACTCTGGATGGTCAGACCCGCATCTGCGGGTCTTCCTCCTTCTCGCTGACTGTGCGATCGGCATTTGAAGGCTGTCTGGATTGAGCACCCTTGATTTCCGGCTTCTCCCCTCGCGTCTTGACCAGCGAAACCACCACCCCACCCAGCAACAACCCGAACGTCACCCCCAACGACAGCAACGCCGGCACCTTGCCCACCATGCCGTGGTAGAAGATCTTGCAGCCAATGAAGATCAGCACCAGCGCCAGCGCGTACTTGAGGTAAACGAACCGGTGCATCAGCGCCGCCAGCGCAAAATACAGCGAGCGCAAGCCGAGGATGGCGAAGATGTTCGAGGTATAGACGATGAACGGGTCCTGGGTGATGGCGAAGATTGCCGGGACGCTGTCGACGGCGAATACCAGGTCGGCCAGTTCGATCAGCACCAGCGCCATGAACAGCGGGGTGGCATGGCGTAGCGCCTTGTGCTGCCCGGGCGGGGTCTGCTGCACGAAGAAGTGCGAGCCGTGGATCTGCTCGGTGACCCGCATGTGCCGGCGCACGAACTTCAGGATCGGGTTGTTGGCCAGGTCGGGGCGGCTGTCCTCCTTCGACAGCGCCATCTTCACCCCGGTAAACAGCAGGAAGGCACCAAAGATATACAGTACCCAGGCGAAGTTCTGCACCAGCGCCGCGCCCACGCCGATCATGATCGCCCGCAGGAACACCACCCCGAGGATGCCCCAGAACAGCACGCGGTGCTGGTAGCGGCGGGGGATGGCGAAATAGCTGAAGATCATCGCCATGACGAACACGTTGTCCATCGACAGCGACTGCTCGACCAGGAAGCCGGTGTAGAACTCCAGCGCCGACTGCGCGCCCAACTGGTACCAGACCCCGGCGCCGAACAGCACGCCGACGCTGAAATAGCCCGAATACAGCAGCAGGCTCTCGCGCATTTCGATTTCCCGGTCGTGGCGGTGCAGCACGCCCAGGTCGAGTACCAGCAAACCGATGACGATGGCCATGAACACCAGCCACAACCAGGCGCTGGTACCGAGGAACGGGGTGGTGAGGAATGTCTGTAGAGCTGTCATGAGCCCCTCCTTCAATGTCGACGTTGCATGGCAACAGTGATCCGACATGGCGGCCTGGCAGCCGTCAGAGGGGCCCGGTATCACATGGGCTTGAGCCTAGACCCGTTTGCCGGTGATGCCGAATGGGGAGCTGTTACATTTCTTTGCCAGGGCACTCCTACCCGGTCAGGCCAGAGCAGGCCTATCGTTCAATAAACCCACACCTCCACCCGGCGATTACGCAGTCGCCCTTGCTCCAGTTCGTTCCCTGCCACTGGCAGTTCATCCCCCATCCCCGTCACCTCCAGCACCTCCACGCCATCGCGCGCCAGCTCACGACGCACCGCCTGGGCCCGCAGGCGGGAGAGCAGGGCGGCGCGGCCGGGTGTCTCCTTGGGGTCGCCAAAGCCCACCAGCACCGCCTTGCGCCGCAACTTGCCCGCTTGGCGCAGGTAGTCGGCCACCCGCTGCACATCGCGCAGGGCCTTGTTGTCGAGGCTGGCACTGCCTTCCTGGAAGCGGAAGTTAACGCTCAACCGCTGCGCCTGCTGGGCCAGGGTGCGATAGCGCGGCGGCATGTCGGCCTGGGGGGCTACAGGTTGGGCCTCGATCTGCTGCGCAACGAAACCCTGCTGGGCGACGATCGCCTGGCCCGCCGGGCTCTGAGCGAAATCGGCCAGGGCCTTGGCCTGGGGCTTGGGGTTGGCCGGCAGGTAGAAGTACAGGCGCCGCGATAGCGGGTAATCCTCGCTGGCCACCAGTGCACGCTCCGGCAGCATGGCCGGCGCGTCACCTTCGGCCACCGCCAGCACCTTGGCCCCATGCACCGCCGCCAGGCTGCTGAAACCGATGGCCTGGCGGTCGGTGCTCACTCGCGCGGCCAGCTCGTCGCTGGACTCGAAGCGTTGGGCCTTGGGCGAAAGCTCGCCGTGCTGAGGCTCCAGCACCAGTGCCTTGAAGGTCTCAAAGGTACCGGAGCGGTCGTCACGGGCGTACAGGTGGATGGCCCCACCGGCAACACCCAATTGCTCCCAGCGCTGTATCTGCCCGGCAAAAATCTGTGCCAGTTGCCCCGTGGTGAGTTGTGGCAGCGGGTTGTCGGGATGAACGATGACGGCAACGCCATCCAGGCCGATGACTTGTTCGGCGGCAGCGGCGCGCAGGTCGCCCAAAGCCTGCAGTTGGCTTGCTTCGTTGTCGTTGATCGGCCGCGATGCGGCGGCCAGGTCGGCCTCGCCATGGCCCAGGGCGACGAAGCCGGTGCTGGAACCGTGTGCGGCGATGTCGATGCGCAAAGGCTGGCCACGCGTATCGCGAGCGGTGATGACAGTCTCGTTGGCCAGCTTGCCCGGGTACTGTTCGATGGCGGTAGCTTGCTGTGCGCGCAGTTGCCCTTGCACCAGCGCTGGCAGCAAGGCCGCGCCGATGGTGTTGGAACCTTGCACGCGCAGGTGAGCGGGCTCGGCCAGGGTCGCCAGCGGCAGCAGGGTGAGCAGCAAGACAAGCAGGCGGGGCATGCCGGAAGGCCTATGGCATAGAGATGGCCGGCAGATTACGACAGTGGCGTGATGATAATGTGACAGTCCATGGGGCAGTGGGCTTTGCCTGATGCTTGTAAGTTCGCGTCAATGGAGCTGCTGTGCAGCCCATCGCCGGCAAGCCAGCTCCCACAGGGGCCTTGCCAATCCTGAAACCTGCGCTGTAACTGTGGGAGCTGGCTTGCCGGCGAAAGGGCCGCAAAGCGGCCCCAGCGGTATCAATGCGCCCCGGCAGACTTGCTCAGGTCACTTTCTGCCCACTCGGTATAGATGCACGCATCCGCCACCGCCCAGCGCACCTTCACGGTATCCCCCGGCTGCATCGGCATGCCCGCCGCCGACAAAGCCTTGACCGTCAGCTCGGTACCGCCCGCAGTCACCACATGGCAGGTCTGGCTCTCGCCCAGGAACAGCACTTCGCCAACCTTGGCGCTGACCTCGTTCCAGCCCGCCGGCAGCGGCTCGCGCGCGGCCTGTTCGGCGGTCAGGGCCAGGGCCTTTTCCGGGCGCACCATGATCAGTGCATCCTGCGAGGCGGCCAGGCCCGGGGTCAGGCGGATGGCTACCGGCTGGCCCTCGAAGCTGCCCGCGCCATTGCTGCTGGCCTTGATCCGCAGGAAGTTGGAGTTGCCCAGGAACGAGGCGACGAAGGCATTCGGCGGGTTCTGGTACAGGTCGTAACCGGTGCCCAGGCCGACGATCTTGCCATGGCTGAAGATGGCGATGCGCTGGGACAGGCGCATGGCTTCTTCTTGGTCGTGGGTGACGTAGACGATGGTGATGCCCAGGCGCCGGTGCAGCTGGCGCAGTTCATCCTGCAGGTCTTCGCGCAGTTTCTTGTCCAGCGCGCCGAGCGGTTCGTCCATCAGCAGGATGCGCGGTTCGTACACCAGCGCCCGGGCGATCGCCACGCGCTGCTGCTGGCCACCGGACATCTGCGACGGCTTGCGGTGGGCGAACTTTTCCAGCTGCACCAGCTTGAGCATGGCGTCGACGCGCTTGCTGGTTTCGCTGGCGCCGAGCTTGCGAATGGCCAGCGGAAAGCCGATGTTGTCGCGCACGTTCAGGTGCGGGAACAGCGAATAGCGCTGGAACACCATGCCGATGTCACGCTTGTGCGGTGGCACGTTGACCAGTGACTGGCCCTCGACCAGGATCTCGCCGCTGCTCGGTGTTTCGAAGCCGGCCAGCATCGACAGGGTGGTGGACTTGCCCGAGCCGCTGGAGCCGAGGAAGGTCAGGAACTCGCCGTCCTGGATTTCCAGGTCGAGGTTGTCCACGGCGGTGAAGTCGCCGTAGTGCTTGTTCAGGCCGCGCAGGCTGACCAGGGTCTTGCCGTGCGCGTTGTCTTTGATCACTGCACTCATTGTTGTTTTCTCCGCGCGCTCAGGCGTTGGCTTCGGTGCGCCGGCGCAAGGCGGCGGCAATGAACATGACAAGCAGCGACAGGCCGATCAGCAGGGTCGAGGCCACGGCGATGACCGGGCTGAGGTCCTGGCGCAGGGTGGTCCACATCTTCACCGGCAGGGTCTGCAGGTCGGGGCTGGCCATCATCACGCTCAGCACCACTTCATCCCACGACACCAGGAAGGCAAACAGGCCGCCGGCGATCATCCCCGGGCGAATGGCCGGGAAGGTCACCTTGAAGATCGCCTGCAGGCGCGAGGCGCCGCAGATCACCGCGGCATCCTCGATCGACTGGTCGAACAGCTTCAGCGAGTTGATGATCGAAATGATGGTGAAGGGCAGGGCGACGATCACGTGGCTGACCACGAAGGCGAACAGCGTGCCGGTGTAACCGAGCTTGAGGAACAGCGCGTACACCGCCACGGCAATGATCACCAGCGGCACGATCATCGGCATGGTGAACAGCCCGTACAGCAGCTCGCGGCCGGGGAAGCGGCCACGCACCAGGGCAAACGCGGTGGGCAGGCCGAGCAGCACGGCGGCGATGGTGGTCAGCACGGCCACCTTCAGGCTGGCCAGCGCGGCGTCCATCCACTCCGGGTTGGAGAAAAACTGGCCGTACCACTTGAAGGTCCAGCCCGGTGGCGGGAACACCAGCCACTGCGACGAGCCGAACGACAGCAACACGATGAACACCACCGGCAGCAGCAGGAAGGCCGCGATGACCCCGGTGGTCAGGTACAGGCTCGTACGCAGCGGGCGGCCCATGGCATTGGGAGACAGGAGCATGGCGGTTTACCTCGCGTTGCCAACCGGGGATTCCGGCTGCAGCTTCAGGTACAGGTAGAAGAGCACCAGGGTGATCACCACCAGCAGTGCGGCGGCGGCGCTGGCCAGGCCCCAGTTGAGGAACGACTGCACCTGCTGAATGATGAATTCGGGCAGCATCATGTTCTGCGCACCGCCCAGCAGGGCCGGGGTGACGTAGTAACCGAGCGACATCACGAATACCATCAGTGCCCCGGAGAACAGCCCCGAGCGGCACAGCGGCAGGAACACCTTCCAGAAATTGGTCCACGGGCTGGCGCCGCAGATCGAGCCGGCCTGCAGCACCATCGGGTCGATGGCGTGCATGGTCGCCTGCAGTGGCAGCACGATGAACGGGATCATGATGTAGCTCATGCCGATCACCACGCCGGTCAGGTTGTGCACCATTTCCAGCGGGGCATCGATGATACCCATGGCCATCAACGCCTTGTTGATCACCCCCGAGCTCTGCAACAGCACCAGCCACGAGTAGGTGCGCGCCAGCAGGCTGGTCCACATCGACAGCAGCACGATGTTCAGCAACCAGCGGCCCCAGCCCTTGGGCACCAGGGTAATTGCCCAGGCCAGGGGGAAGCCCAGCAGCACGCTGATCAGGGTGACCACGCCGGCCACCGAGAAGGTGTTGAACAATACCCGCGCATAAGCCGAGTTGGCGAACAGCTGCTCGTAGTTGCCCAGGCCCGGCGTTGGCTCCAGCACCCCGCGCAGCAACAGGCCGGCCAGCGGGGCAAAGAAGAACAGGCCAAGGAACAGCAGCGCCGGCAGCAAATTGCGGCTGCCTTTCCAGCGCTGGCTCAGGCTGACGCGGCGGGGGGCCGTTCCCGGGGCGCCGGTGCCCGTGGGGGCACCTTGCGCGTTATGCAGGGCGTTGATGGCGACTTTCATTTGACCAACCACTCATTCCAGCGGGCTGCGATGGCCTGGCCGTTCTTGGCCCAGTAGGCGAAGTCGAGGGTGACCTGGTCCTGGGCGTAGGCGGTCGGAAGGTTCTGCGCGAGGTCTTTGTCCAGCTTGGCCACGCTGTCGACGTTCACCGGCGCGTAGGCAGTCTTGTTGGCGAACTCGGCCTGGCCTTCGGCACTGCTGGCGTTGGCCAGGAACTTCATGGCCGCGTCCTTGTTCTTGGCACCTTTGGGGATGACCAGGAAGTCGGCCATGACCAGGTTCTGCTTCCAGCTCACGCCCACCGGTGCACCGTCTTGCTGCAGGGCATAGACGCGGCCGTTCCAGAACTGGCCGAGCGAGGCTTCACCCGAGGCCAGCAGTTGCTGCGACTGGGCGCCACCGCCCCACCAGACGATGTCTTTCTTGATGGTGTCGAGCTTCTTGAAGGCGCGGTCCAGGTCCAGCGGGTACAGCTTGTCGGGGGCTACGCCGTCGGCCAGCAGGGCCAGTTCCAGTACGCCTGGGCTGGGCCATTTGTACAGGGCACGCTTGCCGGGGTAGGTCTTGGTGTCGAACAGTGCGGTCCAGTCCACCGGTTTGTTGGCACCGAGCTTGCCTTCGTTGTAGCCGAGCACGAAGGAGAAGAAGAACGAGCCGACGCCATGGTCGGAGACGAAGCGCGGGTCGATCTTGTCGCGCTTGATCTGGGTGAAATCGAGGGGTTCGAGCAGGCCTTCGCTGGCGGCACGCAGGGCAAAGTCGGCCTCGACGTCGACCACGTCCCACTGCACGTTGCCGCTCTCGACCATGGCCTTGAGCTTGCCGTAGTCGGTAGGGCCGTCCTGGACGACCTTGATATCGGTGGCTTTGGTGAAGGGTGCGGCCCACGCTTCTTTCTGGGCGTCCTGGGTGGTACCGCCCCAGCTGACGAAGTTCAGGCTGTCGGCGGCCTGGGCGGCCTGACATGCCAGGGTCAGCAGGCTGGCGGACAGCACTGCGGTTACACGTTTGCTCAACAGCATGGTTACGCCCTCGTTGCTTTTGTTATTCGAGGCGGGGCTTGTGGTGCGCCCGCCAACAGTGTTCGGGGAGCAGCTAAAACAAAGTGTCTTGTGGCCGTTTTTGATTGTAGGTGCCGGCCTGCAGATTCAAGGTCTACGGGATATCATATTATGGTATTCCAAACTTTTGGCAAGAGGTATGAGGCTACCGGCCATCACTCCGTCCTAGGTTTGGGCACATTGCTTATCAGGGAGATCGATTTGAACAGGGGTCTAAAAGCTTGCGCGGTCTGTGTGGGAGCGGGCGAGCCCGCGAACACGGGCGAAGCCCGTGCCATGCACCGCGGTGTCTGCTTCGCGGGCTCGCCCGCTCCCACAGGGTCCGTATATCAACCTGCGATCCCGGGCTCGAAGGGGATGCTTTGCACGACCTCCAGCTCATACCCCGCCAGCCCCGCATATTTCAGCGGTGGGCCCAGGTGGCGCAGCTTGCCCACGCCCAGGTCCTGCAGGATCTGCGCGCCTGTACCCACCTCCGAGTACACCTTCGATTGCCCACGCTGGTAAGGCCGCACCGGCTGGGTCAGCTGCGGCACGCGCTCCAGCAGCGCCTGCGAGGACTCATGGTTGGCCAGGATCACCACCACGCCGGCGCCTTCCTCGGCCACTTTCTGCAGCGCCGCCCATAGCGTCCAGTTGGCAGGGCCGGCGTATTCGGCGCCGACCAGGTCGCGCAGCGGGTCGATCACGTGCACCCGCACCAGGGTCGGCTGCTCGCGGCGGATATCGCCCATGACCATGGCCATGTGTACGCCACCTTCGATGCGGTCTTCGTAGGTGACCAGGCGGAAGGTGCCGTGCACGGTCGGCAGTTCGCGTTCGCCGATGCGCTTGATGGTCTGCTCGGTACTCAGGCGGTAGTGGATGAGGTCGGCGATGGTGCCGATCTTGATGCCATGCCGGGCAGCGAACACTTCCAGGTCCGGGCGACGGGCCATGGTGCCGTCGTCATTGAGCACTTCGACGATCACCGACGCCGGGGTGAACCCGGCCAGGCGCGCGAGGTCGCAGCCGGCTTCGGTGTGGCCTGCGCGCGTCAGCACCCCGCCTTCGCGGGCGCGCAGGGGGAAGATGTGTCCGGGTTGCACCAGGTCTTCGGGGCGGGCGTCGGGGGCCATGGCCGCCGCCACGGTACGCGCCCGGTCGGCAGCGGAAATACCGGTGGTAACGCCCGTGGCCGCCTCGATCGACACGGTGAAGGCGGTGCTGAACACGCTGCCGTTGGCCGGCACCATCTGCTCCAGGCCCAAGCGTTGGCAGTGATCGTCGGTCAGGGTCAGGCAGATCAACCCGCGCGCTTCACGGGCCATGAAGTTGATGGCCTGGGCGTCGCAACGCTCGGCGGCGATCAGCAGGTCGCCTTCGTTTTCCCGGTCCTCGTCATCCACCAGCAGGACCATCTTGCCTTGCCGGTAGTCCTCGAGAAGTTCTTCGATGGTGTTGAAAGCCATGTTGCACGCTCACTGTGGTGGGGTGATGATTATGGTATACCATCATACACAAATATCGCCGTAACAGGAGAGCAACGCATGAAGGCCTATTGGATCGCCCATGTGGACGTGACCGACCCCGAGCAATACCAGCAGTACACTCAGCGCGCCCCGGCTGCCTTCAAGGCATTCGGCGGCCGTTTCCTGGCCCGTGGCGGGCGTAGCGAGGCGATGGAAGGGCGGCCTACCCCTCAGCGTAGCGTGGTGATCGAGTTCGATTCGTACGAGCAGGCGCTGGCGTGTTACCGGTCCGAGCTGTACCAGGAGGCTTGCAGCCATCGCCAGGGGGTGGCGAAGGCTGAGGTGATCATCGTCGAAGGGTTCGAGCCCTGAGTGATGGCTGATGGCCCTATCGCCGGCAAGCCAGCTCCCACAGGTACTGCACAGTATCTGAAACCTGTGCAGTACCTGTGGGAGCTGGCTTGCCGGCGATAGGGCCATTGCTGTCGACGCAGAAACTCAAGGCATGCCAGGCAATTCATGCGGCCGCAGGTCGAACACCAGCACCTCGGCATCCACCCCATTGCCCAGTTCCAGCACCTGTTCCTGCCTCACCCGCACCCCATCCCCTTCATTCAGCACTTGCCCATTGAGCTCGATGCTGCCCCGGGCCACATGCACATAGGCATGGCGGTTTTCCGGCAAGGTCAGGGTGGCACGCTCGTCACCGTCGAACAGGCCGGCATACACCCGCGCATTCTGCCGTACCTGCAACGACCCCTCGGCGCCATCCGGCGAGATGATCAGGCGCAGCTTGCCGCGCTTTTCCTCGGCACTGAAATGCTGTTGCTGGTAACGCGGCGTTGCGCCTTGCACGTTCGGTACGATCCAGATCTGCAGGAAGTGCACCGGCTGCACCTGGCTGTGGTTGAACTCGCTGTGGGCCACGCCGTGACCAGCGCTCATCAGCTGCACATCGCCCGGGCGGATCACCGAGCCGGTGCCCAGCGTGTCCTTGTGCTCCAGCGCGCCTTCCAGCACGTAGGAGAAAATCTCCATGTCGCGGTGCGGGTGTTGCCCAAAGCCCTTGCCGGGGATGACGCGGTCGTCGTTGATCACCAGCAGGTCCGAGAACCCTTGCTCGTCCGGGTTGCGGTAGTGGCCGAAGGAGAAGGTGTGGAACGATTTCAGCCAGCCATGAAAGGCCAGGCCGCGGTCTTTGGCGTTACGGACGGTGAGCATGGTGATTCTCCTTGAATGCCGGGGCCGGAAGGGCTGCCGTGCTGTCTATGGAGATAACTTTACTGTCACCTATTTCTTTAAAAAATAGTGTCTGGAAGGAATGACTGTCTTGTGGTGCGTGACAGTTTCCCCAGGTTTTTGTAGGGCAATTCTGAGTTTCCCGCCGCTCGGTCTCTTTCTGTTTTGCCGGTGATAGCGTCGGGATTTCCATACAGGGAGTTGCTCATGACACGCATATCGATACATGGCAAAGGACAGGCACTCGATGGAGACCTCACCACCACCGGGGCGGTCTGCATGGCCAGCAGTACCAATTATCGGGGGAACGACCAGCGTGCTCTACGCCTGGGGGACACCACGACAGAGTGCCCGGAATGCAAGAAGCCCGGTGTAATCGTTGAAGGGCTGCCTTTCTTCAACATTGAAGGAAAACCAGCTGTGGTAGACGGGGCGGTGGTCAAGTGTGGCTGTCCAGAGGGCAATAACCGGGTCATTGCAAGGTCTGCGGTTCACTCTGCGGGTGGCCGTGCAACTCAGACAGCGCCATCGTCGCCTACCACCCGGAGTTCGCCTTCCTCACCGGAGCAGACCCCAGCCCAGGCTTTCAGCGCTTTTGAACGCGACTCAATGGCAATATTGGAGCCGGGTTTCCATATCGTGCAGCGCAGCATGTCATTCGAGCAGGTGCTGCAAAGCCTGGGCGCAACAAATAGCCTGCTGCCTGTCTCGCTGCTGCAACGCCTGAATCCGACCTTTCCCGAAGGGTTCAAGGCGGGCGAGATTTTTGTCCTCGGCAGCCCGAGTAGTGGCTATGCCTGCAGCTTTGAGGAGAACCAGCTGATCATGGTGGCAGAGAGGGCGCGGGAGTCGCTATCGATTCTCTCCCATGAAGAAGCCAACTTCATGATGGAACACATCGGCGAGATTGCTGGAGTGCTCAATGGGGCGAGCCAGTCGATGGGCGTGGGCAAGGACATGCTCGAACGAGGGTTGGGGCAGGTCAAGGATACGTTGAAGGGAATCGAGGCTCTGCATCAACGAGAGTTCGCGGTATATGGCCATTTGAACAGTCCGAGTTTCTTTGCTGCGCGTAGGGAGCTTTATCAGCAACTCGGGGCGCAACTGCGGATCGGTTTTTTGAACAAGGCATTAAATCTGGGCAGTCATGACACCTTGCGCCGAGACCTCGGCATCTCCACGAAAAGCGTTGTACATCACTGGAAGAAGGCAGGTGCGCCGGGGCAGATACCTGGGTATGCAACGCATCTGGACGAAGTGGCGAAGACTTCACAGTATCTCAAGTATGGCGGCTGGATCGGGATCGGGCTTGGCGGTGGCTCCTCTTATCTGAAGGTTCATGAAGCTTGCCGCGCAGGTGAGACCGAAGAATGCAAGAAAATCCGATTCACAGAGACCGGGAGCTTCTCGGGTGGGTTAGCCGGGGGAATGGCAGGCGCAAAACTGGCGGCTGATGCATCCCAACTGGTTTGTGCATTTGGCATATACGGCAAAGTGGCTTGCGGAGTTTTGTTGGTTGGCAGTGCTTCATTTGCTTTGAGCAAAATGGGCGAAGGTCTTGGAGAGACGACAGGTGAGTTACTGTTCGAGAAACTCTATGACTGAGTTCACAGCGTGGCCTATCAACTTGCGGCTTGCATTTCTATTGGCGCCCTTTGTCATCGGGGCTGTCGGACTTGGAGTTCACTACCGTTTAACGATGGGGAGGCGCTTTGAGGAGCTTTGCTCGGCGTTTCAGAACAGCCCGGGCCTGAAAGAAGATCTGAAATATTGGACCACGATATCGATCCGAACGAGGGCAATGATTGTTTCAGGCGTTATGCTGGGAGCAGTTTTCCCTGTGCTGGTTGTTCGTAGAGGGCTGTTGAATGCTGAAGACTGTCGGAACTGTCCTATCCCTCTCAAGCGTCGCTTGCAAATCTCCTTTTGGTGTAATGCTGTTGCATGCACATGGGCAATTGCAGCTTGGACCATCATTGAATTCGGCAAATAAACCATAAAGAGACCCGCCCGCCTCTTATTTGAAGTAATGAACTGCTCAATTGGAACAACCGTGGAAAGTGGAACTGCATTCGGGCCAAACCCAGATGGCCAAGTATTGATATCTACATCGGCGCGGACGGTGCCATAGATAGCCGCACCGATGGCAGATTCATTAAAGCCTGCGGGCCATTTCCGCCATAGAAGCAAAAGACCCGCCTAGGCGGGTCTTCTGGTCATCGATTTACTGCAGGTGCACTTTAAGTTCGGTGCCCGCCTGGCGCATCGCCGCCTTTACAGCTGGCACTTGGCTCAGCGGGTTGAGCAAGCCATAGTCATGAATCATCCCGTTGTACCGCACCGAGGTCACAGTCACGCCAGCGGCATTCAGCTTGCGGGCATACGCCTCACCTTCATCGCGCAGCACGTCGAACTCGGCCGTCTGCACCAATGCCGGCGGCAGGCCCTTGAGCTGTTCACTGCTGGCCCGCAGCGGCGAGGCGTAGATCTGTTCCCGTGCCTTGGCGTCGGTGGTGTAGTTGTCCCAGAACCACTTCATCATCCCGGTGGTCAGGAAGTGCCCCTCGGCAAACTGCTTGTACGACGCAGTTTCGAAGCTGGCATCGGTGACCGGCCACAGCAGCAGCTGGAAACGCAGGGCCGGGGTGCCGGCCTCTTTGGCTTTCAGGGCCACTACTGCCGCCATGTTGCCGCCGACGCTGTTGCCGGCCACGGCCAGGCGCTTGCCGTCCACGCCAATTTCCTTGCCATGCTCGGCCACCCAGCGGGTGGCGGCGTAGGCCTGGTTGATCGCGGTCGGGTAGTGCGCTTCCGGCGATGGGGTGTAGTCGACGTAGACCGCCACTGCGCCAGAGCCAACCACCAGGTCGCGGATCAGCCGCTGGTGGGTCGGGAAATCGCCGAGCACCCAGCCGCCACCGTGGAAAAACATGAACACTGGCAGGTCACCCTTCACGTTGGCCGGGCGCACCACTTGCAGTTTGATCGACTCGCCGTTGGCCTGGATGGTGCGTTCCTTCACCTCGATACCCGAGAGATCGACCTTTACCGAGGCCTGGGCACCGGTCAGCACCGCGCGGGCGTCTTTCGGGCTGAGCTGCTCCAGTGGCTTGCCGCCGCCTTGTTCCAGGGCTTCGAGGAAGGCCTGGGTGTGCTGTTCGATACCCGGGCTGCCAGCGGCGAAGGCGCTGGAAACGGACAGGGCCAGAAGGGAAGCGGTAAGGGTTTTGTGGACAATGTTCATGAGCGAATCCTTTTCTGTTGAATGTTGGTAGTGGGCGTCTTGCCTGGCCTTCAGGGCCATCGCTGCGACTTGTGCGTAGATTAGGGAGATGCGCTGATGGGAAAAAGCCGCTATAAAGCGTTTGACTGTCACCAAGAGTGAGACAATGAACCCTTACGAAGACATGCGCATCTTTGCCCAGGTCATGGAGGCCGGCAGTTTCACCGCTGCGGCCGACCGCCTGGGGATGTCCAAGCAATCGGTCAGCCGGCGCCTGATGCAGCTGGAGGAGCGCCTGGGCGTGCGCCTGCTCAATCGCTCCACCCGGCGCCTGGACGCCACGCCGCTGGGCCAGCACTACTACCAGTCGGCGCTGCGCCTGCTCGGCGAAGTGCAGCAGGTGGAGTACGACATCAGCGGCCAGGCCCAGGCCTTGCGTGGCACCTTGCGCCTGAGTGCGCCGCTGTCGTTCGCCATGGCGCACCTGGGCTGCCTGCTGACCGAGTTTCTGCAGTTGCACCCGCAGGTGGATGTGGAAGTGGATTTGAGCGACCGCGCCGTTGACCTGATCGGCGAGGGCTATGACCTGGCGCTACGGATTGGTGCGCTGGAGGACTCCAGCCTGATTGCGCGGCGCATTGCCAGTGTCGAGCGGGTGTATTGCGCGAGCCCGGCGTACCTGGAAGCGCGGGGCGTGCCGGCCAGACCGGAGCAGTTGGCTGGGCATGATTGTCTGCCCTATGGGCATTCGCGGCAGGTGCAGTGGCAGTTCAGCCAGGGCGGCAAGACACAGGCGATCCAGGTGGCCGGGCGGATGCGGGCGAACAATGGCGAGTTGCTGAGGGATGCGGCGATTGCCGGGATGGGAGTGACTTATCTGCCAACCTTCATCGTGGGCCAGGCACTGGCAGATGGGCGGCTGGTGACGGTGCTGGATGAGTGGCGGCCGCCGGCGCTGCAGCTGTCGGCGGTGTACCCGCAGCACCGACAGGTGGCGCGGCCGGTGCAGGGTTTTGTGAACTTCCTGCGCGAGCGGTTGGTGCAGCTCTGACCTTTGGTATCGAGTGGGCTTCTTCGCGGGTAAAGTTCCGCATCGGGCCCGGCATTCCCTGCCGCGAAGCGCCGCCCGGTCTCACAGACGCTGCAAAACCGCCGGCCTGATCTCACCTCACTCATACCCCTGCGCCCCGGCAATATGCCGCCCGGCCACATAGCCAAAGGTCAACGCCGGCCCCAGGTTGATGCCACCCGAGGGATACCAGCCGCCAAACACGCTGGCCATATCGGTACCCGCTGCATACAGGCCAGCAATCGGCTGCCCAGCCTCATCCAGCACCCGGGCATTGCCGTCGGTGCGCAGCCCGGCAAAGGTGCCAAAGCAGCCGGGCTGCACCTTCACCGCATAGAACGGCCCATGCTCGATGGGCGCCACGCAAGGGTTTGGCCCCTTGTGCTGCGGGTCACCCTGCTTGCGGTTGAAAGGTGTGGAACCACGGCCGAACGCCGGGTCCTGGCCGTTGCGGGCATGGTTGTTGAAATCGCTGACCGTGGCGCGCAGCCCTACCGGGTCGATGCCGCAGGCCTCGGCCAGCTGCTCGAGGGTGACACCTCGCTTGAGATAGCCGCTGCGCACGTGCGGCCACACCGGCAGTGGCGCCGGGCGGGCATGGCCCAGACCGTAGCGGCGCAGGAAGCGGTGGTCGCAAACCAGCCACGAACACACCTCTTCGCCCTGCGGCACCGCCGCGATCATCGCTGACACATAGTCGTAATAGCCATGCGCTTCGTTGACGAAACGTTTGCCGTCGGCCAGCACGCCGATGATGCCCGGTTTGCCGCGTTCGATGATGTGCGGGAAGTGGCCGACGCTGCCGTCGCGGTGCGGTACTCGCGAAACCGGCGCCCAGGCCACCGGCGACTTCAGGTCGGTGGCGACCACACCGCCGGCCGACTCGCCCAGGCGCAGGCCGTCGCCCGAACAACCCTTGGGGGGCAGGGCCAGGTTGTCGTGGCCGCTGGCATCGCGCGGGAACAGTTGCCGGCGGCGGGCGTTGTCGTTGGGGAAACCACCCGCCGCGAGTACCACGGCCTTGGCACGGATCAGTTGCTCGCCCTGCGGTGTAGCCACCAGCGCCCCCCGCACCTGGCCATCCTCGACCAGCAGGCGTTTGGCCGGTGCCGACTCCTGCAGGCGCACGCCCAGGTCCTGCGCCGACCTGGCCAGGCGGGCCACCAACGCCACGCCGTTGACCAGGTGCATCGCACGGCCATACCGGGCCAGGTGGTACAGGTGGCGGCCAAAGCGTTTGCACACGTGCAGCAAGGCCTTGGGCGAGCGGGTCATGTTGAGGAACGCGGCAAGGTCGGCACCCGCCATTATCGGCATGCCCATGAACGAGGTTTCGCGCATGGTCTTGCGCAGGCGTGGTAGCAGTGCACCCACCTCGCGGGCGTCATAGGGCGCGGCAATCACCTGGTGCCCGCCCTGGGCCGCGCCCGGTGTGTCGCCATGCATGTCGGGGATGCCGTTGCCGTCGGCAAACTGCAGCGCCGTGTGCTTTTCGAAAAACGCCACCATGTGCGGGCAGGCTTCGAGGAAGGCGTCGACGCGTTCGGCGTTGTAATACGCCCCCAGTTCATTGCGCAGGTAGGTACGCGGCTGCTCGATGTCTTCCTCGATACCGGCCCGGCGTGCCAGCGGGTTGCGCGGCACCCAGGCCCAGCCGCCGGACCAGGCGGTGGCGCCGCCGAACACTGGCTCCTTTTCCACCACGATCACCTTCTGCCCGTGCCAGGCAGCCGTCACGGCCGCAGCCAGCCCGGCGGCACCAGAACCTATGACCAGTACATCGCATTCGGTTTCGTAGGGAGCGGAAGGCATTGCGGAATTCCTGTATTGTTATTGGAACGAGGTTCCATATTCTTATTGGCAGCGAATCGGCCTGCAAGGGTGTGGCGGCCCTGCCGCGCAAGTAATGGGCGATAACCGGACAGTTCGTGTCGCGCTGGCTGCAGCGGCTATCGGCGGTGTGGAATCATCTTCTAGAATTCGCAAAAATTTCAGGGACCTGTGTCATGGCTGGTAGTCAGATCGAACGCGCCTTCAGTCTTGTAGAAAGCCTTACCGGTGAACCGCAGGGGCTGCCGTTGCAAACCCTGGCCGAGCGCCTGGACATCCCCAAGAGCGCCACCCATCGCATGCTCACCGAGCTGGTGCGGCTGGGCTATGTGCGGCAGAACCGGGACAACAGCCGCTACCAGCTGTCGGCCAAGCTGGTGGCGCTGGGCTTCCGTTACCTGGCCAGCAGCGGTGCCGACATCATTCAGCCGATTCTCGACCGCCTGGCCCAGGACAGCGGCGAACTGGTGCGCCTTGGCGTGATCGACGGTGCCCGCCAGACCTGGATCGCCAAGTCCCAGGGCGCCCGCTCCGGGCTGCGCTACGACCCGGACATGGGCCGCGACGCACCGCTGTTCTATACCGCGTCCGGGCATGCCTGGCTGGCCAGCCTGGACGATGAGCAGGCGCTGCAGATGGTGTTGCGCCAGGGTATTGCCGACCCGGCGCAGTTCGGCCCGAATGCGCCGCGCTCCACCGACGAGTTGCTCACCTACCTGCGCCGCGCCCGCGAGCGGGGTTATGCCTGGGTCGAGGAAACCTCGGCCATTGGCACCTCGGCCCTGGCTGCGGTGGTGCGCCGCCCGCAAAGTGATGAGGTGATTGGTGTGCTGAGCATCGCCGGGCCCAGTGCGCGCCTGGCGCAAAGCCGCCTGGCAGAACTGGCGCCGCTGTTGCTGGCGGCGGCGGAGGAACTGTCGGCGGCCAGCCGGGCCAGTGAGTTGTTCGCCTGACGGTGCATTTCCGGTCGATTACCGCACACTCTGTTCTGCGGCTGCTTCTGAAAAGCTGAACCTGGTTCTAAATTGTTCAATGTGGATTGTGGAATCGGATTCCGAAATCTGCATTACAACAATGACAAGAGGACAGGCTGTTGAACGCACCCCTTCGTATTGCCTTGATCGGCGCCGGCATCATGGGCCGCCAGCATTACCAGCATTTGCTAAATGTGCCGCAGGCCCAGCTGTGCGCAGTGGCCGACCCGGGCCCGCAGGCCGAGGCCTTTGCCGCCGAATGCGGCGTGCCCTGTTTTGCCGACCACCGCCAGATGCTGGAGCACGCGCGCCCCGAGGCAGTGATCGTCGCCAACCCGAACAACCTGCATGTCGCCACCGCCCTGGACTGCGTCGAGGCCGGTGTACCGGTGCTGGTCGAAAAACCGGTTGGCGTGCACCTGGATGAAGTCCGCGCGCTGGTGGAAGCCTCGCGCCGCCACAATGTGCCTGTGCTGGTCGGCCATCACCGCCGGCACAACCCGCTGATCGCCAAGGCTCACCAGGTGATTGCCGGCGGCAAGCTGGGCCGGCTGATCAACGTCACCGCACTGTGGCAGTTGCAAAAGCCCGACAGCTATTTCGAAACCCCCTGGCGCCGCGAGCCGGGCGCTGGCTTCTTGCTGACCAACCTGATCCATGACCTCGACCTGCTGCGCCACCTGTGCGGCGAGGTGGTACAGGTGCAGGCATTCACCCGCAACGATGTGCGCGGTTTTGCCAACGAAGACAGCGCCGCGGTGCTACTGCAGTTCGCCAATGGGGCATTGGGCAGCCTGACTGGCTCCGACGCGGTGGCCGCGCCATGGAGCTGGGAGCTGGACTCCGGCGAAAGCCCGGTCTACCCGCGCCAGGATGGCCAGCCGTGCTACCTGCTGGCCGGCACCCAGGGGGCGCTGAGCATTCCGCAACTCAAGCGCTGGCACTACGCCGAGGTCGGGTCGGGCTGGCACACGCCGTTGTTGCAGAGCGAGGAAAGCATCCCCGCCGGCGAGGCATTGACCTTGCAACTGCAACACTTCGTGCGGGTTGCCCGGGGTGAACAGGCGCCGCTGATCGATGCCGCCGATGGTGGCCGTACCCTGGCGCTGATCGAGGCGATCCGCCAGGCCGCGGAAACTGGCCGGGCCTGTGCGCCCGAGCACGTTGCTTGACTTGTCTGGTGACGATAATGACTGAACGAATTTTCTCCCTGGCGGCCCTGACGGTACTCGAGCTGTCCCCGCCGGACATGGTCGAGGCAGCAGCCCGCGCCGGTTACAGCCACGTTGGCCTGCGCCTGGTGCCCGCCACCGAGCAGGAACAGCATTTCCCTCTGGTGGCCGACGCCGGCCTGCGCCGGCAGACCCAGGCGCGCCTGCGCGACACGGGCATCAAGGTGCTCGACCTCGAGATCCTGAGGCTGAAGCCGGAAACCTGTGTAGCCGATTTCGAGCCGATCCTGGCGGTGGGCGCTGAGCTGGGCGGCACGGAGCTGCTGGTGGCTGGCAACGACCCGGATGAAGCGCGGCTGACCGAGCGCTTTGCTGCGTTGTGTGACCTGGCGGCGGGGTATGGCATTCATCCGCATCTGGAGTTCATGCCTTGGACTGATGTGCGTGACCTGCGCCAGGCCATGCGGGTGGTGGCCAACGCCGACCGTGCCAATGGCTGTGTGCTGGTGGATGCCTTCCACTTCAACCGCTCCGGCTCTTCGCTGGACGATCTGGCACAACTGGCGCCGCAGCGCATGCGTTATGCCCAGCTGTGCGACGTTGCCGGCCCGGTGCCGGCCGACATGGACGAGATCCTGCGCCAGGCACGCAACGAGCGGCGCTTCCCGGGCGAGGGCGATGCCGATCTGGTCGGCCTGCTGCGCGGCTTGCCGCCAAGTGTGCCGTTGAGCCTGGAGATCCCCACGCGGCAGTTGCTGGAACAGGGCATAAGCGGCGAACAGCGTGCGCGCATGGCGCTGGAGAAGGCCATGGCAGTGCTGGCCAGAGTCTGATTGATAGTACGCGGCGCATGGCACGGGCTATCGCCCGTGTTCGCCGGCAAGCCAGCTCCCACAGGTACAGCGCATGGCTTGAACCCTGTGGAGCCCTTGTGGGAGCGGCTTTAGCCGCGAACACCGGCGCAGCCGGTGCCAGGCACCGCGTTGGATTCTTCGCGGCTGAAGCCGCTCCCACAGGTACAGCGCATGTCTTGACTCAGGCGCGACCCCATATAGTGCGTGTATCAGATTGATCAAAAAAAGGCCCGCAAGGGCCCCGCAGAGAAGTGTGCCGTTGAGCCTGGAGATCCCGCCCGGCAGTTGCTGGAACAGGGCATGAGCGGCGAACAGCGTGCGCGCATGGCGCTGGAGAAGGCCATGGCAGTGCTGGCCAGAGTCTGATTGATAGAACGCGGCGTATGGCACGGGCTATCGCCCGTGTTCGCGGGCACGCCCGCTCCCACAGGTACAGCGACAACCTCGAGAGCAACGCTGTACCTGTGGGAGCTGGCTTGCCGGCGATGAGGCCGGGCAGGTAAATTACTGATTGCTGACTGGTCAAAAAAAGGGCCCG
>NZ_JAWJYQ010000011.1:0-17020 GCF_032971465.1 Pseudomonas sp. LSJ-87
AGGTAAATTACTGATTGCTGACTGGTCAAAAAAAGGGCCCGCAAGGGCCCCGTAGAGGTAAGTGGCTAGCGCGTTCAGGCGCTCTCGATCTTGCGTGGTGCCATGAAATACATCCACACCAGCGCCAGGAAGTACATCGCCGGGATCATGGTGAACAACACGGCATAGTTGTTGTTGGTAGCGGTCAGCACGCTACCGACGATCTGCGTCATGAACATCCCGCCAATCGCAGCGCACATGCTGCCGAAACCGAACACCGTGCTCACCAGGTGCTTGGGCGTGTAGTCCATCACCAGGCTCCAGATATTCGCTGTCCACGCCTGGTGTGCGCCCACCGCCAGCGAGATGGCCGCCACCGCGACCCACAGGCCACTGGCGTTGGCGGCAAAGGTGACGCTGACCATGGTGCAGGCGAAGATCAGCATCGACACCAGCCGCGCCGTGGTAGCGCGCACGCCACGGCCGATCAGCCAGGAAGACAGGATGCCGCCGCCGATGCTGCCGAAGTCTGCCGTCAGCCAGATGATGATCAGCGGGATACCCATCTGGGTCACGTTGATGCCCAGGCTGTACTGCTGGTTGAGGAACGGTGGCAGCCAGTACAGGTAGAACCAGAACACCGGTGCGGTAATCGCGTAGGCCACCGCGAAGGCCCAGGTGCCACGCAGGCGCAGGATGCGGCTGAACGGCACGCGGGTCGGCTCGGGCTCGTCATCCTGCTGGATGTACTCCACCTCGCTCTGGCGCACGCGCGGGTGATCTTCAGGGTTGTAGTACTTCAGCACCCACAGCACCACCCACACCAGGCCCAGGCTGCCCATGGCGATGAACGCGGCCTGCCAGCCCCACACGGCCAGAATCAGCGGCAGCAGCGCCGGCGTGACCATGGCGCCGACGTTGGTGCCGGCGTTGAACAGGCCGGTGGCGATGGCCCGTTCGCCAGCCGGAAACCACAGCCGCACGGTCTTCACGCAGGCCGGGTAGTTGGCGGCCTCGGTCAGGCCGAGGATGAAGCGGCAGACCATGAAACCAGCGGCAGAGGTGGCCAGGCCGTGAGCGCCGGTGGCCAGGCTCCACAGCAGCACGGCGAAGAAGAACGCGCGTTTTACCCCGACCTTGTCGATCAGCCGACCCTGCAGCAGGAAGCCGACTGCATAGCCGACCTGGAACCAGAAGTTGATGTTGGCATAGTCCATCGCCGTCCAGCTCATTTCCTTGGCCAGGACGGGCTGCATGATGCCGAGCGCAGCACGGTCGATGTAGTTCAGGGTGGTGGCGAAGAACACCAGGGCGAGCATGCCCCAACGGGTCTTGCCGACGCCGAAGGCGCCGCGAAGCTTGTCGCCGATCGAACCCTGGGGCATCCGGGGGGCGGCGGGGGTGATCTTGGAGTGGTTCATAAACTGCTCGATTCTTGAAATTGTATTCAGCTGCGGTGCTACGAGTACGTGACCGATTCCCAGGCAGGGGACACGCAAGGCCGGTGCATGGTGAGCAGTGAAGGCAGCAGCGTCAATTGAAGGGAAGGGCTAGTGTTCGGTTACCGAACGGTTGCGTTGGGCCTGCGGGCGAGGCAAGGGGCAACGTGATTTCAGGTGGTCAAGGTACTCAACGCTCTACCAGCCAGATAACCGAATGTCATCCCCGGCCCCAAGGTGATACCGCCACTCGGGTAATATCCGCCCATCACACTGTCCATGTCGTTGCCCACCGCATACAACCCGGGGATCGGCCGCGCCTCGCGGTCCAGTACCCGGGCCGAGGCATCCGTGCCCAGGCCGGCGAACGTACCCAGGCTGCCCGGCAACAGTTTCACTGCGTGGAACGGCCCGTGCAGCAGTGGCCGCAGCGATGGATTGGGGGCTTGCAACGGCTCGCCCTGCGCCCGGTTGTAGGCCGATGCACCGCGCTGAAAAACCGGATCTTCACCCTGGGCTGCATGTTGGTTGAAACCGTCCACCGTGCGCTGCAACTGCGCGGCGTCGATCCCGCAGCGCTGTGCCAGTTGCGCCAGCGTGCGACCGCTGTGCAGGTAACCGCAGCGTTGATAGTGGCGGGTGGGGAAAGGGAAGGGCTTGGCCCAGCCGATGCCATAGCGCCGTTGCGCAGCATGGTCGCAGATCAGCCAGGCTTCCGGCGTTTCACCCTGCGGCGTGGCGGCGAACAGCGCGTTCATGAAATCGTGGTAGCAATCGGCCTCGTTGACGAAGCGCCAGCCATCGCGGCGCACGGCGATGAAACCGGGCTTGGCGCGATCGATCAAGTGCGGGAAATGGCCGAAACTGCCATCGCTGCGCGGCACCCGCGACACGGGTGCCCAGGCACCTGCATGGGGCGCAGTCGCCTGGACCAGGCCACCGGCCTGCTCGCCCAGGCGCAGGCCGTCGCCGCTGTTTTCCCATGGTGCGGCGGAGTAGTGCTGGTCACCGTCCGGCGCATGCGGCATCAATTGCGCGATGCGCTGGCGATCATGCGCAAAGCCACCGCAGGCCAAAACCACACCGCGGCGGGCGTGGATCAGCTGGCCGTCGGCAAACTGTGCGCCGCTGACCCGGCCTTCGCCCAGCAGGCGATTGGCCGGCTTGTCGGTCAGCAGCGTCACGCCAAGGTTCAGGGCGCTGCGCAGCAGCCGTGCCACCAGGGCGTTGCCATTGACCAGTTGCAGGCCGCGCCGGTGCAGCAGCAGGTCGCGACCATGGCGCAGCAGGCGCTTGCCCACATGCAGCGCGGCCGTGGGTGAGCGTGTGGCGTTGAAGAAGGCGGCCATGTCAGCGCCGCCGGCAATGCCCATGCCGGCCAGGCTGACGATGTCCAGCGGTGGGCGCAGCTTGTGCAGCCAGGGCCCGAGCAGGCGCCCGTCGTATGGCAGCGCGCACAGCGAACGGCCACCGTGCGTGCTGCCGTCGCCTTCGCGCATGTCGGGCATGCGGCTGCCGCTCTGGAACTGTACGGCGGTGTGTTGCTGGAAGAACGCCACCATCTCCGGGCCATGGTGCAGGAAGGCGCGTTGGCGCGTGTCCAGTTCGCTGACATGGGTTTGCCCGCGCAGGTAGCGCTCCGGGGCATCGTCGGTCTCGACGATGCCTTCGGCAATGGCCAGCGGGTTGCGCGGTATCCACAGCCAGCCCCCCGACCAGGCGCTGGTGCCGCCCAGTTGGCTGGCTTTTTCCGCGACGATCACCTGCAGGCCGTGATGGGCGGCAGTAACGGCGGCAGCCAGGCCAGAGGCACCGGAGCCGATGACGAGTACGTCACATTCGAGGGGTTGCATGGTGGGGTTCCGCTCAGGCGTTGGAGGAAGGTTTTACTGCAGCGGCGAAAAACCGGTGGGCCGCAGCATTCGCGACTGCAAGTGCAGCACCGCGCCCAGCTCGCGGTTGCGCCGTGAGAACTCGGCCCAACGCGGGTCCGCTGCCATGGCTGCGCGGCGTGCCATGCGCTCGTCGAGGCTGGCATAACCCCAGATATGCACCACTTGGTTGACCTCGCCGAACTCGCTGGTGAAAAAGCCGACCAGGTTACCGAGATGCTCGCTTTGCACCTCCAGCGCGTGGCTTTGGTACAGGCTCAGCCAATCGCCCATTTTCAGTGGGTCGAGGGTGTAGGTTCTCAGTTCGTAGTACATGCTGGAGTCTCCATGGGGGTGGTTGGTGCCTGCAGGCGCGCGGCGATGTGGTTGGCAGCGAGCCAGCCGAAGGTGAGGGCTGGGCCCAGGGTGATACCGGGGCCGGGGTAGGTGCCTTTCATCAGCGAGTTCATGTCGTTGCCGACTGCATACAGCCCGGCAATCGGCTGGCCATCGCGGTTAAGCACGTTGGCCCGGGCGTCGGTCACCAGGCCGCGGGCCGAGCCGAGGTCGCCGGTGTGGATGCGGATGGCGTAGAACGGGCCGCTGGTCAGTGGCGCCAGGCATGGGTTGGGCGTGTGTTGCGGGTCGCCCATGTAGCGGTTGTAGCTGTTGCCGCCTTTGCCGAACGCACGGTCGATGCCGTTTCGGGCGTCGGCGTTGAACTGCTCCAGGGTCTGCATGAACACCTGTGGGTCGACGCCAATGGCCTCGGCCAGGGCCTGCGCTGTTGCGGCGCGGTGCAGGTAGCCGGCGTCGATCAATGCCTGGTTGTCCACCGGCTTTGGCCGCGCCAGGCCCAGGCCGTAGCGGTTCATCGCCTCGGCATCGCAGACCAGCCAGCAGCTGGCAATGCCTTTGGCGAACATGGTCTGCACGAAGTGGTGGTAGGAATCGGACTCGTTGACGAAGCGTCGCCCGTCCTGGCTCACCGCGATCACGCCCGGCTTGGCGCGGTCGGTGACCAGGTGCGGGAAGCGCTCATGCTCGCCACTGGCATGGCGCAGTTCGGAAACCGGTGCCCAGAAGAAGTTGGCCACCAGGCCCTCACCCTGGGCTGCGGCCACGGCTTGGCCAAGGCGCAGGGCAGCGCCGTCATTGCTGGGCGGTGACATGGTCAGGTGCGGCGCTTGCCGGGCCGGCCGGTAGCTGTCGGCCAGCGAGCCTGCAGCGAACCCGCCCATGGCGCACACCACACCGCCCCGGGCCAGCACCCGTTCACGGCGCCCTTCGCGTTGCACCACCACGCCGGTGACCACGCCGCGTTCGACGATCAGCTCCAGGGCTTCGCTGCGTAACCACAGCTGCGTGCCATGGGCGAAGGCGCTGCTGGCCAGGCGGGCGATCAAGGCGTTGCCGGTGGTTAGCCGCGTGCCGCGCGGGTGGCGCAGGCGGTCCCGCGCATAACGCGCCATCAGCTTGAGGCAATGCCACAGCGACCGGGGCGAGCGGCGGATACTGAGAAAATGCTGGATATCCACGCGGTTGACCATCATGCCGCCGAACAGCAACATGCCGGGCGGCGGCATCTGCAGGTCCTTGAAGTACGGGCCGAGCTGCTTGCCGTCGTACTCGACCATCTCCAGCGCCCGGCCAAACTGGGTGGCACCGGGGGCGTCCGGGTAGTAGTCCGGCGAGTGCGGGCGCAGGGCGTAGCGCAGTTCGGTGTTCTGCTCCAGCCAGCGCAGCGCCTGGTGGCCATGCTCGATGAAGGCGTCGACCAGGGCGGGGTCGTAGCCGTCGCCGATGACCTGCCTGAGGTAGGTGCGAATGGCCTCGGGGGAGTCCACCGCACCAGCGGCGCGGGCTTGATCGGTACCGTAGAGCCACACCGCCCCGCCGGAAATCGCCGAGGTGCCGCCAAAGTGTTCGGCCTTTTCCACCACCAGCACTTTCAACCCATGGCGCGCGGCCGTGGCGGCAGCGGTAAAGCCACCGGCGCCGCTCCCCAGCACGACCAGGTCAAAGTTGTGTTGCGCGTGTTCATGCGTCGGCATGGCTTCAGATCTCCAGCGGCGTGACGCCCATGAAGGCGCCCAGGTGGCCGAGCTGGGCGAAGGCCATTTCCGGGCCGGTCTGAACCGCGCAGCCAACCTGGCGTGCCCGCTTCAGCAGCGGGGTGATCTCGGGCGAGGTGACCACGTCGGCGACCAGGGTTTCGGCTTGCAAGGTGGCGAGCAGGGCGGCAGGCAGCGGCAGTTCCGCGCTGCCGCCCATGCCGACAGGGGAGGCGTTGACCAGCAGGTCGAAGCCTTCCAGCCCGTCGACCCGGGTGGCGAGTTCGACCGCGGGGAAGGCATTGCCGAGCAGCTCGCACACAGCGCCCATGCGCGCGGTGCTGGGGTCGCTGAGGGTGATGCTGGCGATGCCGGACTCGCCCAGCGCATAGGCGATGGCACTGCCGACCCCGCCACAACCGATCACCAACGCACGCTTGCCTGCCGGCTCGAAGCCATGTTTGCGCGCAGCACCGAGGAAGCCGGCGCCGTCCACGTTGTCGCCCAGCAGGCGACCGTCTCGCTCGCGGCGCACTACATTGACCGAGCCCAGCGCGGCTGCGCGCTCGCTCAGGCCGTCCAGGCGGCTGGCCAGGGCCTGCTTGTACGGCACGGTGACCACGCAACCGCGCAGGTTCTGCCAGCCGCGCAGGGTGCCGGCGAAGGTATCCAGTGCGGCCTCATGCAGGTCGATGGGCAGCATGGCGAGGTTGCAATTGTTGTTGGCGAACCAGGTGTTGAAGTTTTCGGGGGACTTCACCTGGGCAATGGGCGAACCGACGATGGCGACCAGTTCAGTGGAACCACGAATCATGCTGACCTCCTTATTGGCGTTGTTATGCAGGCCAAGGGTGAGGCAAGGGGGCGTGGGCAACAATGCGCTGATCGGGCTTTTAGTGCGATAATCGCATCCTTGATCCGGTTATCGCGGTAATCGGCTGTTTTTGCCCTGCTCGCGAGTCGAATAGATGAACACCCCCGCTATCCACCCCCGTGATCTGATCGCCGGCTTGCAGAAGGGCCTGGCGCTCATGCAGCTGTTCAGCGCCGAGCAGCCGCGCCTTAGCGTGCCCCAGGCGGCCAGGTTGTCCGGCCTTACCCCCAGTGCCGCGCGGCGGTTTCTGTTGACCTTGGTGCACGAAGGGTTTGCCGAAACCGACAGCCGTGAGTACTGGCTTACGCCCAAGGCGCTGCGCCTTGGCCAGGCGTATGTGGACTCGGCACAACTGCCGCGCATGCTACGGCCGATCGTCGAGCAGGTGGCGCGGCAGACGCAGGAGCATGTGTCGGTGGGTACCCGTGATGGTGACGAGATCATCCACCTGGTACGTAGCCGCTACAGCCATGTGGCCTCGTTGTCGATCCGGCCGGGTTCGCGGGTGCCGATGTATTGCACCGCCGGCGGGCGCGTCTGGCTGGCCTGGCTGGATGAGGGGGAGCGGGATGCCTACTTTGCGCGTAACCCGCTGCGAGGTTTGACGCCTTATACGCAGACGGACCGGTTACAGCTGGAGGCGGAGTTGCTGCGGGTGAAGGAGCAGGGGTTCTGTATCGTGGACCAGGAGTATGAAATCGGCATGCGCGTGCTGGGTGTGCCGCTGCTGGACCGGGCTGGCCGGCTGAAAGCGACGTTGACTATCACCACCCATGCTTCGCGGTTGAGTGTGGATGAAATACGCTTGCGGTATCTGCCGACCCTGTACGAGGCCCAGGCGTTGTTGCGGCCGGTGCTGGATTGAGGTGTCAGGGTTTGGAGGTGTGTTGCCTTCTTCGCGGGAAACTCGATCTCATAGAACTGAACATGATTCATTGAGCTAGCCGGGACCCTGTGGGAGCGGCTTCAGCCGCGAACACCGGCGCAGCCGGTGCCATGCACCGCGCTGGATTCTTCGCGGCTAAAGCCGCTCCCACAGGGTACGCGGACCGACAGCGCAGCCCAAAGGGGCGGGAGCGGCCCAGGCCCTCGGCTTATCGCTCGATCTGGCGGTTCCAGCGCGCGTTCCATTCGGGGCGCTGGGTGTTGACCTGGTCCCAGTCGATGGTCACGGCAGTCTGCAGGTAGGTCTGCATGGCTTCGACCTGGCCACGGGTCTTGTCACTGGTAGGTGTGTTGGGGTTGGACGGGATCTGGTCACCCAGCTCCAGGGCCGGCGACTGCGCCTCGGGGCTGAGCAGGAACTCGGCGAGCTTCTGCGCAAGCTCCGGCTGGTCGTTGTTGGCCGTGACGCATTCGGCCTGGTTGAGCACCACGGCACCTTCCTTGGGCGCGGCGTACTCCACCGGGATGCCTTTGAGCTTCAGCGCCGTCACCTGGGTAGGGGTGAGCGGGAACAGCGCGGCTTCGTCGGTTTGCACCATTTCCGAGAGCTTGGCCGAGTTGGGGATGTACTCCAGCACGTTCGGGCCCACGTTCTTCTGCCAGGCCGTGAAGCCCGGGTTGACATCGGTATCGCTGCCGCCGTGCAGGCGGTTGTACATCAGGAAACCATGCAGGCCGAAGGTGGACGATGCCATCGACTGGAACACCACCTTGTCCTTGAAGCGCGGGTCGGCCAGGTCGTTCCACGAGGTGGGCGCTGCCCAGCCATTGGCCTTGAACAGGCGGCTGTTGTAGGCAAGCCCGGTCACGCCCAGGCTGACTGCGGCGGCCTTGTCCTTGATCAGGGCTTTTTCCGGCAACTGGGCCAAGGTCGGGTTGGGTTTGAGCGTGCTGCACAGGCCCATGCCGATGGCGCGGTACATGATGCCGTCATCCAGCACCATCACATGGATCGACGGCTTGTTAGGCGTGGCCTGGACCTTGGCGAGGATGTCGGCCGAGGTGCCGGGGACAATCACCACTTTCACCCCGTTGGCCTGCTCGAACTTTGGCAGGATATTGTCGCTGAACAGCCGTTCCATGGTGCCGCCGTTCATGCCCAGGTAAAGCGTGGGTTGGGCCATGGCGGGCAGGCAGGCGAACAGGCCGGGCACGGTGCAGAACAGGGCGAGCAAACGTTGCTTGTGCGTCATGACAGGTTTTCCTTGTGGTGGTTGGGCTGAAAGCGGTTGATGGAAAAAGCCGCCAGGCTGAGTGCCGGCGCGCCGTGCAGGATGCATTGCGCCAACGCTTCACCGGCAGCCGGGCCTATCTGGAAGCCGGCACCGGCAAAGCCGAAACCATGCAGCAGGCCGGGCTGGTGCAGGCTGGGGCCGAGCACCGGTTCGTCATCGGGCAGGTAGCCTTCGGTGCCGCTCCAGGTACGAATGGCCTGGGCGCCGGCCAGTGCCGGGTACAGCTCGGTGGCGTTGCGCAGGATGTCGAGCACTGCGGCCTGACCCGGGCGGGCGGTGGTCGGGGTAAGGGCAAAACCGCGCCCGCCGCCCAGCACGCAGTTGCCACGCGCCACCTGGCGGGCGTAGATGCCGCCGCCTTCGACCCCGGTGCTGGCGGTCATGAACAGCGGCAGCGGCTCGGTGACCAGCATGGCGGGGTGGGCCGCGGTCAGCGGCACCGGCTCGCCGAACTGCTCGGCCAGTTGCGCCGACCAGGCGCCGGCGCAATTCAACAGCCAGGGCGCCTTGAAGCCTTGGCCGCTGCTGGTGCTTACGCTGAAACGGTGGCCGTCGTGCCCCACCTCCAGCACCTTGCACTGCTCATGCACCTGGGCGCCGCTGCGCCTGGCCGCCTGGGCGAAGGCCGGTGACACCAGCCGTGGGTTGGCATGGCCGTCCTCGGGGCAGTACGAGGCGCCGACGGCGATATCGCCCACCCAGGGGAAGCGCTGGCGCAGTTCGCGTCGTTCAAGCAGTTGCAGGCGAAGGTCAAAAGCCTGGGTACGCCGGGCATAGGCCTTCAAGGCATCGAAGTCGGTTTCGCTGCGGGCCAGCTTCAGGTGGCCGCTGCGGGCGTATTCGCCATCGATGCCGATCCAATCGCGCAGATTCCCCCAGATGGCATGGGCGCGCATCGACAACGGCAGCTGGGCCAACGAGCGGCCCTGGCGGCGCACACCGCCGTAGTTCACCCCGCTGGAGTGCGAGCCGCAGAAGTCGCGTTCCAGCAATGCCACTTGCCGACCAGCGCGAGCCAGGGTCAAGGCCGCGCTGCTGCCGATGATGCCGCCGCCGACGATGATGGCGTCCACTTCGATCAACTTCATGGTTTTATCTCCAGGCCAAAGGGCAGGGGCTTGACCGGTGCCTGGCCACGCAGGCGCCCTACCTGGTCAATGGCCCGACCGCTTTCGCAGGCGATCAACTCGGCGGCAGCGGCACCGCACACGCGGCCCTGGCAGCGGCCCATGCCGACTCGGCACATGGCCTTGACCCGGTTGATTTCCCAGTGCCCGGCACGCACGGTGGCGCGGATTTCCCCGGCGCTGATCTGTTCGCAGCGGCACACGGTGAGCTGGTCCGGGGCTTGGCGGGCCCACTGCTCGGGAAATGGAAAGGCCTGCTCCAGCCCTTGGCGGAAGCGCTGCAAGGTGGCCAGGCGCCTTTCCAGTTGCTGCTGGCGCTGCGGGTTGCCGGGCTTGCCGAGGTCGGCCAGCAGTGTCAGGGCGGCCAGTTCACCGCTCATCTCGGCACCGTCGGCACCGAGGATGCCGGCACCGTCGCCTGCCAGGTACACGCCGGGGCTGGTGGCCCGGCCCTGGGCGTCACGTACCGGTAGCCAGGCGCGGTTGAGCGCGCTCCAGGCGAACCGGCAACCCAGCAGGTCGGCCAGTTGGGTTTCACTGCGCAGGGCGTGGGCGAATGCCACGGCGTCGCATGGCAGGTCGTGTTGCTGGCCATTGTGCAGCCAGCGCACACCGCTGGCGCGTTGCTCGCCGTCGATACCCAGCAGGGTCACGCCCTGGTGCACCGGCACACCCTTGCGGGCCAGCCAGGCTCGGTAGTACAGGCCCTTGGCAAAGGTGCCCGGTTGCAGAAGCAGGCGTGGCAGGGCACGCACCTGGGCGCTGAACGGTGAGGTGTCGAGCACCGCGCTGACCGTGGCACCGGCCTTGGCGTACTGGTAGGCCACCAGGTACAGCAGCGGCCCGCTGCCGGCCAGCACCACCCGTTCACCGATCGCGCAGCCCTGGAACTTCAGGGCGATTTGCGCAGCGCCCAAGGTATAGACCCCAGGCAGGGTCCAGCCGGGTATCGGCAACACCCGGTCGGTGGCACCGGTGGCGACGATCACCCGGTCGAACGCCAGGCGGTCGGCCAGTTGGCCCTGTTGCAAGGTGTCCAGCACTTGCTGCTCGGCGTTCCATACCAGGGTGTCCGGGCGGTAGTCGACCTGCCCGCGCAGTTGCTCGAGGGTGGCGTGCACGGCTTGCGCCTTTCCTGCCTCGAAGCCGTACAACGCTTTGGCCGAGCGGCGAAAGTTGGCCGGCTGCTGGCGGTAGATCTGCCCGCCGCCGCGGCTGGCTTCGTCCAGCAGCACCGGGCGCAGGCCGTGGGCTACCAGGGTTTGCGCGGCGCGGATGCCGGCCGGGCCGGCGCCGATGATCACGATCGCACTCATGGCTGACGCCCCGGGTCGCGGGTCACGCACTGGCCCGGTTCCAGAAAGGTCGAGCAGGCGCGTACCCGGCGGCCATCCTGCAGGCGTACCCAGCAGTCCTGGCAGGCGCCCATCAGGCAGAAGCCGGCGCGTGGTTCGGCGCTGAAGTCGCTGCCGCGCAGGTGCCCGGCATTGGTCAGGATGGCAGTCAGCAGGGTATCGCCGCTCATGCCTCTGGCCGGTTGGCCGTCGAGCAGGAAGGGCACAGGCTCGCGGTCGTGTTCGGCCACGCGCTTGAACAGAGGCATGGGGGCATTCCTTGTCATTGCTTGCCCACCAGCACGCGGTCCAGGCCATATACGCGGTCCAGGGCGACCATGGTCAGGGCGGTGACGGCGATCACCAGCGCCGAGACGGCGGCCATCATCGGGTCGATGGATTCGGTGGCGTATACGTACATGCGCACTGGCAGGGTCTGGGTGGCAGGCGAGGTGACGAAGATCGACAGGGTCACTTCGTCGAAGCTGTTGATGAACGCCAGCAGCCAGCCGCCGGCCACACCGGGCAGGATCATCGGCAGGGTGACCTTGCAGAACAGCGTGACCCGGCCAGCACCCAGGCTTTGCGCGGCCTGCTCGGCGCTGCGATCGATACCGATGGCTGCAGCCAGTACCAGGCGCAGCACGTAAGGGGTGATCACCACGACATGGGCGAACACCAGCCAGGCGAAGCTGCCATTGACCCCCAGCAAGGCGAACAGCCGCAGCAAGGCCACACCCAGCACCAGGTGCGGGATGATGATCGGCGACAGCAGCAGGCCGTTGAGAAAGCCTTGGCCGGGGAAGCTGTAGCGGGTGATCGCCAGGCCCGCCGGCACGGCGATCAAAGTGGCCAGCGAGGCAGCCAGGGCCGCGAGTTTCAGGCTGTTGTAGAACGCATCGAGGAAATCGGCACGCTCGAACACGGCGCTGAACCAGCGCAGCGAGAAGCCGGCGGTGGGCAGGCTCAGGGTGTTTTCCGGGGTGAATGCCACCAGGCACACCACCACCAGCGGGGCGAGCATGAACAGCATCACCAGGGCGTGAAAGGAAAGGGCCAGCGGGCCGTTACGGGTCATCGGTTCAGACTCCAAGTGCGCGTTTGTAGCGGCGTTCGACCAGCCGGTTCCAGCTGAGCATCACCAGCAGGTTGATCAGCAGCAGGGCCACGGCGATGGTGGCACCCATCGGCCAGTTCAGTTCGGCCAGGTACTGGTCGTAGATCATGGTGGCGACCATCTTCAGCCGGCGCCCGCCCAGCAGACCGGGGATGGCGAACGAACTGGCGGCCAGGCCGAACACGATCAGCGTGCCCGACAGCACGCCGGGCATGATCTGTGGCAGCACGATGCGGCGGAACACCGTCCACTGGCTGGCACCCAGTGACAGCGCGGCTTGCTCGGCAGCCGGGTCGAGCTTCTGCAGCGAGGTCCACACCGGGATGATCATGAACGGCAGCATCACGTGGACCAGGCCGATGATCACCGCAAAGGGCGTATACAGCAGCTTCACCGGCTGCCCGCCGAGAGCAGTGATGCCCTGGTTGACCAGGCCGTCGGCGCCCAGCAGCAGGCTCCAGCCGAAGGCACGCACTACCACCGAAATCAGCAGCGGGGTCAGCACCAGGATCAGGAAGATCGAGCGCCACGGCGCGCCCATGCGGCTGAGCACCAAGGCCTCGGGGATGCCGATCAGCACGCAAAGCAGGGTGACCAGGGCGCTGATCCAGAAGGTGCGGAAGAAGATCTCGTAGTAGTAGGTGTCGGTCACCAGGCTCAGGTAATGGCCGAGGGTGTACTGGCCGGCCTGGATGCCGCTGCTGTAGTCGAACGCGTTGAACGACAGCAGCACGGTCAGCCCCAGTGGCACCACCAGCAAGGCCAGGAACAACAGCAGCGCCGGGCTGCTGAGGCCGTAGCCCCAGGCGCTGCTGCGCAGCTTTGCCGCGCTCATGCCGCCACCTCGCCAGCGTTCAGTACCCGCAGCAGGGCATCGTTCCAGTCCAGGCCGACCTGTGTGCCTTCATCCAGCGGTGTGTTGCCGTCGTTGGCACGCACCACGGCCAGGTTGCCCAGAGCGGTGTCGACCCGATACAGCCACTGGCTGCCGAGGAAGTAGCGGCAGCTGATGCGGCCTGCGAGCTTGCCGCTGCCGGCCGGGCCGAGGCTGATTTTTTCCGGGCGCAGGCTGAGGGTCAGCGGGCCTTGGGCATTCGCCTGCGGTTGCCCGCCGGGGCCGGTTACGCCGCGCAGGCGGTTGGCCTTGCCGACAAAGTCGGAAATGAAGGGCGTACCCGGGTGTTCGTAGAGGCGGTAGGGGTCATCTACCTGGGTGATGCGCCCGGCCTCCATCACCACCACCCGGTCGCTGATCGACAAGGCCTCGGCCTGGTCGTGGGTGACCATCAAGGTGGTAATGCCGACCTCGTTCTGGATGCGACAGATCTCGAACTGCATTTCTTCACGCAGGTGGGCGTCCAGGTTGGACAGCGGTTCGTCCAGTAGCAGTACCGGCGGTTCGATCACCAGTGCGCGGGCCAGGGCCACCCGCTGACGCTGGCCGCCGGAGAGTTCGCGCGGGTAGCGCTCGGCATGCTTGTCCAGACGCACCAGCGCCAGTGCCTGGTCGACCCTGCGGGCGATGTCGGCGTTGGCCACCTTGCGCATGCGCAGGCCAAAGGCGACGTTGTCGCGCACGGTCATGTGCGGGAACAGCGCGTAGCTCTGGAACACCACGCCCAGGCCTCGGCTGGCCGGCTTGGCGTGGGTGATGTCGCGGCCGTCGAGGACAATGCGGCCGCTGGTGACCTCGACGAAGCCGGCAATCATTTGCAGGGTGGTGGTCTTGCCGCAGCCCGAAGGGCCAAGCAGGGAGACGAACTCGCCTTTCTCGATGGCCAGTGACGAGCTGGCCACTGCCTCCGTGGCGCCATAGCGCTTGCAAAGCTTGTCGATCAACAGAAAGGTCATGGCTGTGCTCCATCGCAAACGGAACCGGGGTCAACCGGCAGTTTCAGGGTGGGCAGAGCGCCAGCGGCGAAAAGCAATGCTTTTACGGACGTTGGCGCTCGCTTCTGTGGCGGCGGCCGATGTTGTGATATCGCCCTATGGACCGGAGAGTAGGGCAATGATTAGGATGGCGACAAAGGGTAATTTCACTGGGTGACAGCTATTTTGAAATTATTCCACTGAATGGAATTTTTAAGGGTTTGACGAAAGATGGATTCCGATAAGCGAAATGAGCAGGCCAAGGAAGTAGGTGTCAGTGCGGTGTCGCGTTTGTTCGCCGTGTTGCGTGCGCTGGGAGAATGCGGCGGCGAGGGCGAGAAGGTCAGCCAGCTGGCGCAGCGGGTTGGCCTGGCGCAACCCACAACCCACCGCCTGCTGCGCAGCCTGATTGAAGAAGGCATGGTCGATCAGTGCGCGACCAGCAAGCGCTACCGGCTGAGCCTGGATTTTTTTGCCCTGGCGGCCAAGGCCGGGCAAGCCGGCAACCTGCGCGATGTGGTGCGCCCCAGCCTGCTGCGGCTGTCGGCCTCGCTGGGCGATTCGCTGTTCCTGCTGGCGCGCTCGGGGTTCGATGCGGTGTGCCTGGACCGCAGCGAAGGGCCATACCCGATCCGTACCTTCACCGGCGATATTGGCGGCCGTGTGGCCTTGGGGGTGGGGCAGGGCAGCCTGGCAATCCTGGCCTTCCTGCCGGAGGAGGAGCGCGACGAGGTGATCCGCTACAACCTGCCGCGGCTGAAGGATTTCCACCATTACGACGAAGTCATGCTGCGCGCCGAAATCGACAATGTGCGCAGCCTCGGCTATGCCGGGCGCAATACCGGAGTGCTCGATGGCATGGCCGGCCTGGCGGTGCCGATCCTCGATCGTAACGGCCATGCGGTGGCGGCCCTGAGCGTGGCGACCATCAGCGACCGCCTGGGGCCCAACCGCATGCCAACCGTGGTGGCGCTGCTCAAGCGCGAGGCGGCGGCGATTGGCGAGCGGGTCAACCCGTTCGACCCGGTGCTGCGCCGGCCTTCGCATGTGTTTGGTTGAGGGCCAGGATTGAGCTCAGTCGATCGTCGCGATGGAAAACTGATGGAGGTCGACGCATGGCACCGGCTTTGCCGGTGTTCGCCGGGCCCGCTCCCATACAGGCCTACTCCATCGCCTCGGCCACGCCCTGGTCTTCACCCAGGAACCCGCCGCTCTGGTGCTGCCACAACCGTGCATAAATACCATTCTTCGCCAGCAGTTGCGCATGGGTGCCTTGTTCGATGATGCGCCCTTCATCCATCACGATCAGCCGGTCCATGGCGGCAATCGTCGACAACCGGTGGGCGATGGCGATGACGGTCTTGCCTTTCATCATTTCATCCAGGCTTTCCTGAATGGCCACTTCCACTTCCGAGTCCAGCGCACTGGTGGCTTCGTCCAGCAGCAGGATCGGCGCGTTCTTCAGCATCACCCGGGCAATGGCGATGCGCTGGCGCTGGCCACCAGACAGCTTGATGCCGCGCTCTCCCACCAAAGTGTCGTAACCGGTGTTGCCCTGGCGGTCGCTGAGCTGGCTGATGAAACCATCGGCCTGGGCATTGGCCGCAGCGGCGCGGATCTGCGCTTCGGTGGCATCTGGGCGGCCATAGGCGATGTTGTCGCGAATCGAGCGGTGCAGCAGCGAGGTGTCCTGGGTGACCATGCCGATGGCGCTGCGCAGGCTGTCCTGGGTGACCTTGGCCACGTCCTGACCGTCGATGCGGATTTCCCCACGGTCCACGTCGTAGAAGCGCAGCAGCAGGTTGATCAAGGTGGACTTGCCAGCGCCGGAGCGGCCGACCAAACCGACTTTTTCGCCCGGGCGGATGTGCAGGCTCAGGTCGTCGAGTACCTGGCGCTCGCCGTTGTAGTTGAAGCCGACCTTGTCGAAACTCACCGCGCCCCCCTTGGTTACCAGCTCGGCAGCGCCGGGCGCATCCGTTACCTTGGGGCCGCGGGTGAGGGTGGCCATGCCGTCCTGCACGGTGCCGATGTTTTCGAACAGCGAGGTTATCTCCCACATGATCCAGTGCGACATGCCGTTGATACGCAAGGCCATGGCGGTGATCGCCGCCACCGCCCCGGTGCCGACCTGGCCCTGGTGCCACAGCCACAGCGCATAGCCACCGGCAGCAATGATCAAGCCCACCACCAGCGCCTGGTTGACGATTTCGAACTGGCTCACCAGACGCATCTGGCGAAAACCGGTCTGCTTGAAGTCCTCCATGGCTGCGCGCGCGAAGTGCGCTTCGCGGTTGGCGTGCGAGAACAGTTTCACCGTGGTGATGTTTGTGTAGGCGTCAGAAACCCGCCCGGTCATCGATGATCGGGCGTTGGCCTGCTCCTGGCCGACCTTGCCCAGGCGTGGCACGAAATACAGCATGGCCAGGCCGAACAGCACGACCCAGGCAATGAATGGCAGCATCAGTTTCAGGGCAAAGCCACCGGCCAGGGCAATGATCGCGATGAAGTACACACCGATCCCGGGCAGGATCTCGATGAGGGTGAACAACACATCGCGTACCGCCAGCGCCGTCTGCATCACCTTGGTGGTGACCCGGCCGGAAAACTCGTCAGAAAAGAACGACAGGCTCTGGCGCAGCATCAGCCGGTGAAAGTCCCAACGCAGGCGCAGCGGCAAGTTGATCGCCAGTACCTGGTGCTGAAGCATGGTGCGCAGCGCCACCAACCCGATGCTGACCAGCAGGACGATACCGATGCCCCACAGCACCCGGGTTTCTTCGGGGCCGACGGCCCCGCCGGCCTGCCAGGCCGAAAGCAGGTCCACGACCTGGCCGAGGAAGGCGAACAGCCAGGCTTCGTAGATCGATACCCCGGCACTGAGCAGCGCAAGCGCCAGGATGTAGCCGCGCGCGCCCCGGGTGCAGGCCCACATGAAGCGCAACAGGCCAACCGGTGGCGGTGGTATCTCGTCAGGGGGGAAGGGGTCGAGCCATCGTTCAAAAATACGCAGCATGCTTGTCTCCGAAAATCAGCTTTTGCCTGGCGCTAACCATACAGATCACTCAGGCGTGCGGGGGTTCGTGCAGTGTCGTTCTGGCACTCGCTGACCGGCTGGCCGCTGTCCAGCGCTTCCAGCACGGTCCACCGCGTCGCCTGCTTCGCGGGTGAACCCG
>NZ_JAWJYQ010000012.1:0-165853 GCF_032971465.1 Pseudomonas sp. LSJ-87
CTATCTGCACATGCAGGTAGGGGTTTTGTCTTTCTGGTCAATAAATCCCAGACCTGCACAACCCTCCTCTGTGGGAGCGGGTTCACCCGCGAACACCGGCATAGCCGGTGCCATCCACCGCGTCGCTTGCTTCGCGGCTAAAGCCGCTCCCACAGGGACGGCGCAAGGCCGCTAACAGGGTTCCACCGATGCCTTGTCAATCGGCTAATGGCACTGCGCCATACTCTCCGCATCGTACCTACGTGATATCGTTTCCCCTCAGCCCCCAGCACCAGCCAGAGACCTCCCGATGCCCAACACCACCCACCTCCACCCCGGCTTCATGATCGTCCACGGCAACCGCCTCGACGACCTGCGCAGCCTGGTGGTGAGCTGGATGCGTCGCTATCCCTTGGCACCTCTGGAAAACGAAATCGCCCTGGTGCAAAGCAATGGCATCGCCCAATGGCTCAAACTGGCGCTTGCCGAAGACCCTCAGGACGATGACCAGGGTGGTTGTGGCATCGCCGCCGCCATCGACGTGCAACTGCCAGGCAGCTTCATGTGGCAGCTGTACCGCAGCGTGCTGGGCCGTGACGAAATTCCCGAAGTCTCCCTGCTCGACAAGGCACCGCTGACCTGGCGTCTGATGCGTCTGCTCCCGGCCTTGATCGAACGCCCGCATTTCGAGCCGTTGCGACGCTTCCTCACCGACGACAGCGACCTGCGCAAGCGCTATCAGCTCGCCGAGCGCCTGGCCGACCTGTTCGACCAGTATCAGGTCTACCGCGCCGACTGGCTCAAGGACTGGGCTGCTGGCGAGCACATCCTCAACACCGCTCGCGGTGAGCGCAAGGCGCTGCCCCCGGGCAACCGCTGGCAGGCCGAGTTGTGGCGTGCATTGCTGGAGGATGTTGGCGAGCAGGGCATGGCGCAGAGCCGTGCCGGCGTACATCAACGCTTCATCGAACGGATCAACAGCCTGGAGCAGGCACCTGCCGGTCTGCCGGCCCGGGTGATCGTATTCGGTATCTCCTCGCTGCCAGCCCAGGCCCTCGAGGCACTGGCCGGCCTGGCACGCTTCAGCCAGGTGCTGCTGTGCGTGCACAACCCCTGCCGCCACCACTGGGCCGATATCGTTGCCGACAAGGACCTGCTGCGCCACCAGTACAAGCGTCAGCAACGCAAGCAGGGCATGCCCTTGCAACTGGACGACCAGTCGCTGCACCAGCATGCCCACCCTTTGCTGGCCGCCTGGGGCAAACAAGGCCGCGACTACATCAACCTGCTCGACAGCTACGATGACCCCGGCAGTTACCAGGGCGTGTTCAGCGACGGTCGCATCGACCTGTTCAGTGACGGCTCGCCCACCACGCTGCTCAACCAGTTGCAGGACGACATCCTCGAACTGCGTCCGCTCGCAGAAACCCGCGAGCAGTGGCATCCAGTCGACCCGGCGAAGGACCGCTCGATCCGCTTCCACATCGCCCACAGCCCGCAACGTGAAGTGGAGATCCTCCACGATCAGTTACTGGCCCGGTTCAGCGCCGACCCAACCCTGCGCCCACGTGACGTGATCGTCATGCTGCCGGCCATCGATACCTATGCGCCGCATATTCGCGCCGTATTCGGCCAGTTGCAGCGCAACGATCCGCGCTACATCCCGTTCACCCTGACCGACCAGGGCCAGCGTGGCCGCGAACCCTTGCTGATTGCCCTCGAACACCTGCTCAAGCTACCGGATAGCCGCTTCGCGGTCAGCGAAGTGCTCGACCTGCTGGATGTGCCGGCAGTCCGCGCCCGTTTCGGCATACGCGAAAACGACCTGCCCACGCTGCACCGCTGGATCGAGGGGGCCGGCATCCGTTGGGGCCTCAATGCCGAGCAGCGGGCCAGCCTGGGCTTGCCCGCCGGGCTGGAACAGAACAGCTGGCGGTTCGGCCTGCGGCGCATGCTGCTGGGTTATGCCGTAGGCGTAGGTGAGGCCTGTGACGGCATCGAACCCTACGATGAAATCGGTGGCCTGGATGCGGCACTGATCGGCCCGCTGGTCGCCTTGCTGGACGCCCTCGAAGTGGCCGGCCAGGCCCTGTCCGAGCCTGCCACTGTCAGCCAGTGGGGCGAGCGCCTGCATGCCTTGCTGCAAGTGTTTTTCCTGGCTGAGGGCGAGCACGACGAGTTCCTGCTGATGCAGTTGCAGGATCTGCGTGATAGCTGGCTTGAAGTGTGCGAGGCCGTCGGCCTGCAAGACCCATTGCCGCTGACCGTAGTGCGCGAAGCCTGGCTGTCGGGCCTCGACCAGGGCAAGTTGTCCCAGCGTTTCCTCGCCGGCTCGGTGAACTTCTGTACCCTCATGCCGATGCGCGCCATCCCGTTCCGGGTGGTCTGCCTGCTGGGCATGAACGATGGCGATTACCCCCGCGCTCAGCAGCCGCTGGACTTCGACCTGATGGCCAGCGACTACCGCCCCGGTGACCGCTCGCGCCGCGAGGATGACCGCTACCTGCTGCTCGAAGCATTGTTGTCGGCCCGCGACCAACTGTATGTCAGCTGGGTCGGGCGCAGCATCCGCGACAACAGCGAACGCCCGGCCTCGGTACTGATCGGCCAGTTTCGCGATCACCTTGCAGCCGGCTGGCAGCTGGCAGGCGCGGAGCAGGGGCAGCCGGCAGAACCGGGCGAGCAATTGCTGCACGCACTGACCCAGGAGCACCCGCTGCAACCGTTCAGCCCACGCTACTTCCAGAAGGGCAGCCCGCTGTTCAGCTTTGCCCACGAATGGCAGGTGTTGCACCAGCAGGGCCAGGAGGACCAGCAGGCTGACCCCGGCCTGCCGCCATACCATGACGATGAGGCCTTGAGCCTGACCCAGCTGAATGACTTCCTGCGCCACCCGGTGCGGCACTTCTTCAGCCAGCGTCTGAAAGTCTACTTCGAAGCGCTGGAAGCACCGACCCCGGACGAGGAACCCTTCGTCCTCGATACCCTGCAACGGTACGGCGCCAGTGAAAGCCTGCTGGGTGCAGCGCTGGCCGAGCCGGACAATGCCGAACAGGCCCTGCAGGCGCAGGCCCGGCGTTTGCAGGCCTGTGGCGTGCTGCCACTGGCCGGCTTTGGCGAACTGCTGCAGCGCGAGCTGATCGAGCCCCTGCCAGACCTGCTGCAACGCCACCGCCAGCTATTGCAACGCTGGCCGCAGCTGGTCGAGGGGGCATTGCCAGTGCATTTCGAGCACGGCCAGCATCGCCTCGAAGGCTGGCTGGGGCGGGTGTTCCAGGCGGATGACCAGAGCCTGCTCAGCATCACCACCGTACCCAACACCATCAGTGCCGGGCGTAACGCCCTCAAGTGGCACCGCCTGATCGCGCCCTGGGTCACGCACCTGGCGGCCTGCGCGGCGGGCTACCCCTATAACAGCGCGCTGGTGGCCAGCGACCTGACCCTGCTGCTTGCGCCACTGCCGCAAGAGCAGGCGGCGCAATTGCTGGGCGACTTGCTGGTAGCCCGCCAGGCGGCGATGAATGCGCCGTTGCCGGTCGCGGCCAAGACCGCGTTCGCCTGGCTGGCCCAGGACGATAGCGACAAAGCCCTGGCTGCTGCTGCCCGCGCCTACGAAGGCGACGAGCGCACCAGCTTCGGCGAGCGCAGTGAAAGCATCGCCCTGGCCCGGCAGTTCCGCGACTTTGCCGCGCTCACCGCCGATGAAACCTTCGAAGGCTGGTGCGAAGCCTTGTACCGCCCATTGTTCAACGCCCCGTGGCAGACCCTGGGCAACCCGGAGAAAGGCGCATGACCCAGGACCGCCCCCTGGCACTGAGTTTCCCCCTGCATGGCAGCCAGCTGATCGAGGCAAGCGCCGGCACGGGCAAGACCTTCACCATTTCGGCGCTGTACCTGCGCCTGATCCTCGGTCACGGTGGCGAGCAGGGCTTCGACCGCGAGCTGCTACCACCGCAGATCCTCGTGGTGACCTTCACCGACGCCGCCACCAAAGAGCTGCGCGAACGTATCCGCGCCCGCCTGGCCGAAGCTGCGCGGTTCTTCCGTGGCGAGCTGGAGGCGGCCGACCCGCTGCTGCACCAGCTGCGTGACGACTATCCGGAAGAAGCCTGGCCACGCTGTGCCGGGCGCCTGGAAATCGCCGTGCAGTGGATGGACGAGGCCGCGGTATCGACCATCCACGGCTGGTGCCAGCGCATGCTGCGCGAACATGCCTTCGACAGCGGCAGCCTGTTCACCCAGACCCTGGAAACCGACCACAGCGAACTGCTGGGCCAGGTCATGCGCGACTACTGGCGGCGCTTCTGCTACGGCATGCAAGGCGACGCGCTGGCCTGGGTGCGTGGCCACTGGGGCAGCCCCGACGCGTTGCTGCCGCGGATCCGTCCGCTGTTCGGTCGCGTGCGCGCCCAGCACGACGGGCCCGAGCCGGCGGCACTGATCCAGGCATCGCTGCAGCAGCGTGGCGAGCAGTTGGCCCGGCTCAAGGCGCCTTGGGCGCAATGGGCCGAGGAGTTGCGCCAGATCTGCCGTGATGCACTGGCCGCCAAACAGGTCGATGGCCGCAAGATGCAGGCCCGTTACTTCGAACCCTGGTTCGACAAGCTCTGTTCCTGGGCGGCAGACGAACAACTGGTGGAGCTCGACCTGGGCACCGGCTTTACCCGCCTGACCCCGGCGGGCATGGCCGAAGCCTGGAAGGGCGAGCCACCCGAGCACCCGGCCCTCAATGCCATGCAGAGCTTGCAGCAACAGCTCCAAGCCCTGGACAGCCCGGATGCCCCATTGCTCGAGCATGCCGCCAACTGGGTATCGGCACGCTTCGAAGTGGAGAAGCGTCGGCGTGCGGAAATGGGTTTCGACGACATGCTCCTGCGCCTGCAGCACGCCCTTGCCAGCGAGGCCGGCGAGCGCTTGGCCAGCCTGATCCGCGAACAGTTCCCGGTGGCGTTGATCGACGAGTTCCAGGACACCGACCCGGTGCAGTACGGCATCTTCGAGCGCATCTACCAGATCAGCGAAAACCGCGCCGAAACCGGCCTGTTCATGATCGGCGACCCCAAGCAGGCGATTTATGCCTTCCGTGGCGCCGATATCTACACCTACCTTGCCGCCCGCCGTGCCACGAGTGGGCGCCTGCACAGCCTGGACACCAACTACCGCTCCAGCAAGGCCATGGTCGCGGCGGTCAACCAGGTGTTCCTGCAGGCCGAGGCGCGTGAGGCAGGGCGTGGCGCATTCCTGTTCCGCGAGGCCGATGACAACCCGCTGCCGTTCATCGAGGTCCGCGCCAAAGGCCGTGGCGAGCAGCTGTTGATCGACGGTGAAGCCTGCGCAGCCCTTCAATGCTGGCATCTGGAAAGCGAAGAGCCGGTCTCCGGCAGCGTTTACCGGCAGCAGCTGGCAGCCAGTTGCGCCAGCCATATCGTCGCCTTGCTCAATGGCGGCCAGCAAGGCACGGCTGGTTTCCAGAATGCCGAGGGCGAACTGCGCCCGTGCCTGCCATCGGACATCGCCATCCTGGTGCGCGATGGCCATGAAGCGCAGATGGTCCGCGCCGAGCTTGCCGCGCGCGAGGTGCGAAGTGTGTACCTGTCCGACAAGGACTCGGTATTCGCCGCCCAGGAAGCCCACGACCTGTTGGCCTGGCTAAAGGCCTGCGCCGAACCCGACTCGGAGCGCCTGCTCAAGGCTGCCCTTGCCAGCCTTACCCTCGATCTGTCGCTGGCTGCGCTGGACCGCCTGAACCAGGACGAGCGGGTCTGGGAAGACTGGGTCATGCGTTTTCGCCGTTACCGCGACACCTGGCAGCGCCAGGGCGTGTTGCCGATGCTGCGGCACCTGCTGCATGACTTCCAGCTGCCGCGCACGCTGATCCGCCGCAGCGATGGCGAGCGGGTGCTGACCAACCTGCTGCACCTGGCCGAGCTGCTGCAACAGGCCGCCGGCGAACTGGACGGCGAACAGGCGCTGATCCGCCACCTGGCCGAGCACCTGGCCAGCTCCGGCCAAGCTGGCGAAGAGCAGATCCTGCGCCTGGAGAGTGACGAGCAGCTGGTGAAAGTGGTGACCATCCACAAATCCAAGGGCCTGGAATACCCCTTGGTCTACCTGCCGTTCATCTGCACCAGCAAACCAGTGGACGGCAGCCGCCTGCCGCTGGCCTGGCATGATAGCCAGGGCAACGCCCATCTCACCCTCACACCAGACCAGGAACAGATCGACCGCGCCGACGACGAGCGCCTGGCCGAAGACCTGCGCCTGCTCTACGTGGCCCTGACCCGCGCCCAGCATGCCTGCTGGCTGGGTGTCGCCGACCTCAAGCGGGGCAACCAGAAGAGCTCGCAACTGCACCGCTCGGCGTTCGGCTACTTGCTGGGTGGCGGCCTCGCCCTGCCGGGCTCGCAGCAACTGACGGACTGGTTGCAGGCCTTGGCCAAGACCTGCCCGCACATCTCTTGCCCGAGCCTGCCGCCGGCAGACGAGCAGGTATATCGCATGCCGCACGCCGAGCATGAGCTGCTACCTGCCCGCAAACCGCGCCGCGCGGCGGGCGCCGAGCATTGGTGGATTGCCTCGTACAGTGCCCTGCGCGTCGGCGACCAGACCCTCGGTGCCGACAGCTCCCAGGCCCAGCAGTTACTGGATGATGAAGTGGTCGATACCCAGGTGCTGCGCGAGGTCCCGGCCGACAGTGGCGATATTCACCGCTTCCCGCGCGGGCCCAACCCCGGCACCTTCCTGCATGGCTTGCTGGAATGGGTTGGCCGCGAGGGCTTCAGCCAGGTCAGCGGCAATGCACGGCTGATCGAGCGAACCGTTGGCCAGCGCTGCAACCGTCGCGACTGGACCGGCTGGATCCCCACCCTGACGCATTGGCTGCAGCGCCTGCTGGGCGAAGCGCTGCCGTTGCCGGGCAGCGACCTCGGTGTGACGCTCGGGCAGCTGCGCCACTACCAGATCGAAATGGAGTTCTGGTTCGCCAGCCACCAGGTCGATGCCGAACAACTCGACCGCCTGGTGGCACGCCACACCCACCCCGGCCTGGCACGCCCGGCGGCGCAGCCGACCGTGCTCAATGGCATGTTCAAAGGTTTCATCGACCTGGCCTTCGAGCTGGACGGGCGTTACTACGTGACCGACTACAAGTCCAACTGGCTGGGCCCGGATATCCAGGCCTACGATGCCCAGGCCATGGAAAAGGCCATCCTCGAGCATCGCTACGACCTGCAGTACGTGCTGTACCTGCTGGCCCTGCATCGCCAGTTGCGCGCCCGCCTGCCTGACTACGACTACGACCGCCATGTCGGCGGCGCCCTGTTCATCTTCCTGCGAGGTGCCAGCAGCAGCGGCCACGGCGTTTACCACGCCAAGCCACCGCGTGAGCTGATCGAAAGCCTCGATGCGCTGTTCCGTGGTGAGCATCCGCCCGTACAGCAGGACCTGTTTGCCGGAGCCGTGATATGAGCCGAAGCCTAGTCGATCTGTTGCCCACCCCGCTGCACGCCGAGCACCTGCTCGCACTGGCGCCACAGCATGACAGCGGTGACCTGCTGCAACTGCTCGACCGCTGGGTAGAGCGGGGCTGGCTGCGCGCCCTGGACCGTGCGTTCGTATCGTTCCTGGAGGAGCGAGCACCCGGTAGCGACCCCCTGCTGTTGCTGGCCGCCGCCCTGGCCAGCCACCAACTGGGCCACGGCCATGTCTGCCTCGACCTGCAGCAAACCCTGGCCGAGCCCGATTTCGCCCTGTCGTTGCCGCCTGAAGGTGACGCCTTGACCGGCCCTTTGCTGCTGCCCTCGCAGTTGCTGGCCAACCTCGACCTGCACGCCTGGCGCCAGCGCATTACCTCCAGCCCGCTGGTGGCCGCCGGGGATACCCCGGGCCAGCAAGCGCGGCCTCTGGTGCTAAGCGGCGAGCGTTTGTACTTGCGCCGTTACTGGAGTTACGAGCGGCGCATCGACCATACCCTTCGCCAGCGCCTGACCCAGGCCGAAGCGCCTCCGGCCGACCTGCCTGGCCGTCTGGCGCAACTGTTCGACGGTGGTGCGCCGGCAGGCCAGGTGGACTGGCAGAAGCTCGCCTGCGCCCTGGCCACCCGCGCAGGCTTCAGCATCATCACCGGCGGCCCCGGCACGGGTAAGACGACTACCGTGGTGCGCCTGCTGGCCTTGCTGCAGGCTCCGGCGGTAGAGCAGGGCAGGCCATTGCGCATTCGCCTGGCCGCGCCGACAGGCAAGGCGGCCGCGCGCCTGACCGAATCCATTGGCCAACAGGTCGAGCGCCTGCAGGTCAGCGCCGAGGTGCGCGGGCAGATCCCCACCGAGGTCAGCACCGTGCACCGCCTGCTCGGCAGCCGCCCCGGTTCGCGGCACTTCCGCCACCATGCCGGCAACCCGCTGCCGTTGGACGTGCTGGTGGTCGACGAAGCGTCGATGATCGACCTTGAGATGATGGCCAACCTGCTCGATGCCCTGCCGCCACGGGCACGTCTGGTACTGCTGGGCGACAAGGACCAGCTGGCCTCGGTCGAAGCCGGTGCGGTACTGGGTGACCTGTGCCGAGATGCCGAGGAGGGCTGTTACTCGCCGGCGACCGAGGCATGGCTGGAGCAGACCGGTGGCGAGTCGCTGGCGGGCAGCGGCCTCAAGGCCGGCGATGAGCAACGCAACCCATTGGCCCAGCAGGTGGTGATGCTGCGCTTCTCGCGGCGTTTCGGCGAAGGCAGCGGCATTGGCCAGTTGGCCCGGCTGGTCAACCGCCAGGACTCCCATGCGGCGCGCAACTTACTGGCCGCGCCGCCGCCCGATGTGCACAGCCTGGCCCTGAAGCAGGAACAGGACCGCGCCTTCGACCGCCTGCTGCTCGACGGCCTGAACCGCGGCAGCGACGGCCCGCAGGGTTATCGCAGCTACCTGCGTACCCTTGGCCGTTTTCGCCCGGCACTCGATACCGCCGTTGACGACCCCGCGTGGGAGCAATGGGCAGGCAAGGTGCTGCACAGCTTCGAGGACTTCCAGCTGCTGTGTGCGGTACGCCGCGGCGCCTGGGGTGTCGAAGGCCTCAACGAGCGGGTGGCGCGGGTGCTGCACAATGCCGGGCTGATCGACAGCCAGCAGCCCTGGTACGAAGGGCGCCCGGTGCTGGTCACCCGCAACGATTACGGCCTGGGCCTGATGAACGGTGACATCGGCATCGCCCTGCGCCTGCCGGACGAGCGCGGCGAACCCCTGTTGCGCGTGGCCTTCCCGCGTAACGACGGCAGCGGCGGTGTGCGCTTCGTCCTGCCCAGCCGGCTGAACGAAGTGGAAACGGTATTCGCCATGACCGTGCACAAGTCCCAGGGCTCGGAGTTCAGCCACACCGCGCTGGTGCTACCGGATGCGCTCAACCCGGTGCTGACCAAGGAGCTGGTATACACCGGCATCACCCGCGCCAAGCACTGCTTCAGCCTGGTCGAGCCCCGCCAGGGTATTTTCGAAGAGGCGGTGGCGCGCAAGGTACGGCGAATTTCCGGGTTGATGCTGGAGCAGGTGTAGGACCGATAAGGCCCTATCGCCGGCAAGCCAGCTCCCACAGGTGCAGCTTGCAAGGGCTGTGGAGTCCTTGTGGGAGCTGGCTTGCCGGCGATGGGGCCATCAATCCCCATGCACAAAGCTGCTCGTACCTACATTGATGCGGCCATGTGCTATCGTTGCGCCGATATCGGAAAGGACCTTAAGAGATTTCCCACATGAAAGTGGCCGCAAGGCGAGTGACGAGCTGTGTGCTTTCGCTATTGCTGGCCGCCCTGTTCCTTTCCGCAGGCCCGGCCCAGGCAGACCCCGCCATAACTGCCGCCCAGGCGCAGCAACGTGCCAAGGCCGTCACCCAGGTGGTGCTGGGCATCTTCAGTTACGCCCGCTGGCCCGTCGAACCCTCGCCCTTGCGCCTGTGCCTGGTCGGCCCGACCGAATACGCCGATGACCTGATCAAAGGCCATGTGCAGGAGTCCGGCCGACCGCTGCAAGTGCGGCGACTACTGGCAGACGATAGCCAGCTCGCCCAGGCATGCGACGCCATCTACATTGGCAAACTCGACCAGGGCCAGCGCGACCGGCTGTTCGAGCGCGTCAGTGGCCACCCGGTGCTGAGCATCAGCGAGGCGGACGACCCGTGCACGGTCGGCAGCCTGTTCTGCTTGCGGGTCAGCGACCAGCAGGTAGCCTTTGAAGTCAACCTGGACTCGGTGGCACGCTCCGGCGTGCGCATTCACCCCAGCGTGCTGCAATTGTCGCGGCGCCGGGCGGTGCAACCATGAAACCAACCCGCAAGCGCGGCGTGCGCCCGACCCTGCGCTCGGTGCTGGGCCGTGGCCATCTCAGCGTCGCCTTGCTCGCCGTGGGCCTGGCCGGCATATCCCTGACCCTGCTGGGCGTGCTCGCCCTGCGTGTCTACGCCAACGACAACCTGCACCTGATCGCCCGCTCGATCAGCTACACCGTGGAAGCGGCGGTGGTGTTTGACGACAGCGCTGCGGCCAATGAATCGCTGGCGCTGATTGCCAGTGCCGAGGAAGTGGCCGAAGCCAGGGTCTTCAACAACGAAGGCGAGCAGCTGGCGCATTGGCAGCGCAGCGATACCGGCGTGCTCGCGCGGCTGGAGGCGCAGGTGGCCACCGCCTTGCTGGATGAGCCGATCAACCTGCCGATCACGCACCAGCAACAGCAGGTCGGGCGCATCGAGCTGGTTGGCCAGGGGCGTAGCCTGTTGCTGTTCCTGTTCAGCGGGCTGGCCGGCATCCTGTTCTGCACGGTGCTCAGCGCCCTGGCTGCCCAATACCTGTCACGGCGACTGCTCAGCGATATCGTCCGCCCGCTGCGTGGCCTGGCCAGTGTCGCCCACGCCGCCCGCCGCGAGCGCAGTTTCGACCGGCGCGTGCCGGAAGCGCCGATTGCCGAGCTCAACGAGCTGGGCAATGACTTCAACGCCCTGCTGGACGAACTGGAGTTGTGGCAAAGCCACCTGCAGAGCGAAAACCAGACCCTGGCCCACCAGGCCAGCCACGACAGCCTGACCGGCCTGCCCAACCGCGCCTTCTTCGAGGGGCGCTTGAGCCGCAGCGTGCGCAATGCAGAACGGCAGCAAGATCACCTGGCGCTGCTGTTTCTCGACAGCGACCACTTCAAGCAGATCAACGACACCCTCGGCCATGCGGTGGGCGACGAAGTGCTGATCAGCGTGGCCGACCGCGTGCGTGCCCAACTGCGCGAGCACGACCTTGTGGCGCGCCTGGGAGGCGATGAGTTCGCCGTGCTGCTGACGCCTTTGCATTCGCGCCAGGACGCCGAGCACATTGCCGAGAAGATCGTTGCCAGCATGAAGTTGCCGGTGCAGCTGGACAGCGGTCGCAGTATCGCCACCTCGTTGAGTGTCGGTATTGCCTATTACCCGGATGACGGCGCCGACCCCGCCAGTCTCCTGAATGCCGCCGATGCGGCGATGTACCAGGCCAAGCGCAAACGCCGTGGTCATTGGCAAGTGGCGCAGACGGAACGGTCCGCCAGCGAAATCAAGAACAGGAGTTGAACCCGTGATACAGGCTTTGCGTTTCCCCCTTTGGGCCTTGTTGCTCGCCGTGCTGGCGCTGACCGGCTGCCAGAGCGCTCCGCCCAAAGGCCTGACCGCCGAGCAGATTGCCGTGCTCAAGCGTGAAGGCTTTACCCCGACCGACGAAGGCTGGGCCTACGATTTGTCCGGCAAGGTGCTGTTCGGCAGCGACCTGGACAGCCTCAACAGCCAGAGCCAGGCGATTGTCGAACGCATTGGCAAGGCGCTGCTCGGTGTTGGCATCCAGGGCGTGCGGGTGGATGGGCATGCCGACTCGTCCGGCAAGGCGGCGTATAACCAGCAGCTATCCGAGCGCCGGGCGCAGAGCGTGGCCAGGGCGCTGGTCGGGGTAGGCATGCAGGCGCAGAACATCCAGTCCCGCGGGCTGGGCAGCAGCCAGCCGGTGGCGAACAACCGCACCAGCGCCGGGCGTACCGAGAACCGGCGGGTGTCCATTGTGGTGGCTTCCTACTGACCACAGCCTACGGGCTATCAGATATCCCTGTGGGAGCGGGTTCACCCGCGAACACCGGCGAAGCCGGTGCCATGCACCGAGTTGTCTGCTTCGCGGGTAAACCCGCTCCCACATTATCTGTGTTACCTCCGGGGTTTCAGCGCAGATGCACAAATTGCCGGGGCTGCTCTGCAGCCCTTTCGCGACACAAGGCCGCTCCTACAGGTACAGCGACAACCTCGAGATCAACGCTGCACCCGTGGGAGCTGGCTTGCCGGCGATGGGCTGCAACGCAGTCCCCTTATTCCTGAGCAAACCGCATCTCTCGGGTCTCGCCCATCAACAACGGCGCATTCGCCTCCGTCACCCCGCGAATGTAATCCCACAACAGGGTAATCCGCTTCAACTTGCGCAAATCCTCCCGGCAATACATCCAGAACTGCCGTGTCACCTCGATCTCCTCCGGCAACACCGTCACCAGCCGCGGGTCCTGCGCCGCCAGGAAGCACGGCAAGATCGCCAGCCCACGCCCCTGCAACGCTGCCGTGTACTGCGCAATCACGCTGGTACTGCGCAAATGCGCGCTGGCGCTGGGGATCAGGTTGGCCAGGTACAGTAGCTCCGAACTGAACGCCAGGTCGTCCACGTAGCTGATGAACGGGTGCCTGGCCAGGTCCGCGATCTGGTTGATCGGTGCGTGGCTGTCCAGGTAGCCCTGGGTCGCGTACAGCCGCAAGCGGTAGTCGCACAGCTTGCAGCACACATAAGGCCCATGCTCCGGCCGCTCCAGGGCGATGACGATGTCCGCCTCGCGCTTGGACAGGCTGATGAAGTGCGGCAGCGGCAGGATATCCACCGAAATCGCCGGGTAGGCATCGACGAAGTGACTTAGCTGCGGGGTGACGAAGAAGCTGCCGAAGCCTTCGGTGCAGCCCATGCGCACATGCCCCGACAACGCCACGCCCGACCCGGACACCTGCTCGCAGGCCATGTGCAGCGTGCTCTCGATCGACTCGGCATAGCCCAGCAGGCGCTGGCCCTCGGCGGTGAGGACAAAGCCGTTGGTCCGGGATTTCTCGAACAGCAAGGTGCCCAGCGCCCCCTCCAGCGAGCTGATGCGCCGCGACACCGTGGTGTAGTCCACGCTCAGGCGCTTGGCGGCGCTGCTGGCCTTGCGCGTACGCGCCACTTCAAGGAAGAACTTCAGGTCGTCCCAGTTGAGCGCGCTCAGGGATGTGAGGTCTTTTTGCATGATGATCCGGTTTTTTTGTGCGTTCTTGTTGGATGTTTGCACATCTATACTCGAAACAAGCCTCAGGACGCCACCTCGCGTTTGCACGGCGCTGGCGATCTCGTCCCGACAATAATTCCAAGGAGAACGCAGATGAACGCACCGCAATCCCCTAACCAGACCAAAATCGAGCAGGTCAAGCTGCTGATCGACGGCCAATGGGTCGAGTCCACGACCACCGAATGGCGCGACATCGTCAACCCGGCCACCCAAGAGGTGCTGGCGCGCGTACCGTTCGCCACCGTCGAAGAAGTCGACGCGGCCGTGGCCGCTGCCCAACGTGCCTTCCAGACCTGGCGTAACACGCCGATCGGCGCGCGCATGCGCATCATGCTCAAGCTGCAGGCGCTGATCCGCGAAAACACCAAACGCATCGCCCAAGTCCTCAGTGCCGAGCAGGGCAAGACCCTGGCCGACGCCGAAGGCGATATCTTCCGCGGTCTGGAAGTGGTCGAGCACGCCGCCTCCATCGGCACCCTGCAGATGGGCGAATTCGCCGAGAACGTTGCCGGCGGCGTCGATACCTACACCCTGCGCCAGCCGATCGGCGTGTGCGCCGGCATCACCCCGTTCAACTTCCCGGCGATGATCCCGCTGTGGATGTTCCCCATGGCCATCGTCTGCGGCAACACCTTCGTGCTCAAGCCGTCCGAGCAAGACCCGCTGTCGACCATGCTGCTGGTCGAACTGGCGCTGGAAGCCGGCATACCGGCTGGCGTGCTCAACGTGGTGCATGGCGGCAAGCAAGTGGTGGATGCCATTTGCACCCACCAGGACATAAAGGCGATTTCCTTCGTTGGCTCCACCGAAGTGGGCACGCACGTGTACAACCTGGGCAGCCAGCACGGCAAGCGCGTGCAGTCGATGATGGGCGCCAAGAACCACGCGGTGGTGCTGCCCGATGCCAACCGCACGCAAACCGTCAACGCCCTGGTCGGTGCCGCTTTCGGTGCAGCAGGCCAACGCTGCATGGCCACCTCGGTGGCGGTGTTGGTGGGCAAGGCCCGCGAATGGCTGCCGGATATCAAGGACGCGGCCAGCAAGCTCAAGGTCAATGCCGGTTGCGAGCCAGGCACCGATGTGGGCCCGGTGGTTTCCAAGCGCGCCAAGGAGCGTGTGCTGGGCCTGATCGAAAGTGGCATCAAGGAAGGCGCCAAGCTGGAACTCGACGGCCGTGACGTCACGGTGCCCGGCTACGAGCAAGGCAACTTCATTGGCCCGACCCTGTTTTCGGGCGTGAAGACCGACATGCAGGTTTACACCCAGGAAATCTTCGGCCCCGTGCTGGTAACCCTGGAAGTCGATACCCTCGACGAGGCCATCGCCCTGGTCAACGCCAACCCGTTCGGCAACGGCACTGGCCTGTTCACCCAAAGCGGTGCGGCAGCGCGCAAGTTCCAGAGCGAAATCGACATCGGCCAGGTCGGCATCAACATCCCGATCCCGGTCCCGGTACCGTTCTTCAGCTTCACCGGCTCGCGTGGCTCCAAGCTCGGCGACCTCGGCCCGTACGGCAAGCAAGTGGTGCAGTTCTACACTCAGACCAAGACCGTCACCGCCCGCTGGTTCGATGATGACAGCGTCAACGACGGTGTGAACACCACCATCAGCCTGCGCTAAGGAGAGAGTCATGCGTATCGCATTCATCGGGCTCGGCAACATGGGCGCACCCATGGCCCGCAACCTGATCAAGGCCGGGCACCAACTGAACCTGTTCGACCTGAACAAGGCCGTGCTGGCCGAGCTGGCAGAACTGGGCGGGCAGATCAGCCCTTCGCCCAAGGACGCGGCGGCCAACAGCGAGCTGGTGATCACCATGCTGCCGGCTGCTACCCATGTGCGCAGCGTGTACCTGAATGAAGATGGCGTGCTGGCCGGCATTCGCCCCGGCACGCCGACCGTGGATTGCAGCACCATCGACCCGCAGACTGCGCGTGATGTGTCCAAGGCCGCAGCGGCCAAGGGCGTGGACATGGGCGATGCACCGGTGTCCGGTGGCACCGGCGGCGCGGCGGCAGGCACCCTGACCTTCATGGTCGGTGCCAGCACCGAGCTGTTTGCCACCCTCAAGCCGGTACTGGAGCAGATGGGCCGCAACATCGTGCACTGCGGTGAAGTGGGCACAGGGCAGATCGCCAAGATCTGCAACAACCTGCTGCTGGGCATCTCGATGATAGGCGTGTCCGAGGCCATGGCCCTGGGCAATGCGCTGGGCATCGACACCAAGGTGCTGGCCGGCATCATCAACAGTTCGACCGGGCGTTGCTGGAGCTCGGACACCTACAACCCGTGGCCGGGCATCATCGAAACCGCGCCGGCATCGCGTGGCTATACCGGTGGCTTTGGCGCCGAGCTGATGCTCAAGGACCTGGGGCTGGCCACCGAGGCTGCACGCCAGGCGCATCAACCGGTGATCCTGGGGGCTGTGGCCCAGCAGCTATACCAGGCCATGAGCCTGCGCGGCGAGGGTGGCAAGGACTTCTCGGCGATCGTCGAGGGTTACCGCAAGAAAGATTGACGAGCGAGGACTTCATCGCGGGCCAGGCGGCCTTCCCTCTGTAACTGCGCACCAGAGGGAAGGGCGTCTGATCCGCGATTTTTTTTGCCGGCGGGCGGCCAGATTTATTCCGCGTGTTGTGATGGATTTACTTACATTTGCGCAGGCAACAAGCATCTTCAACCCAAGATGTCAATTTGCTATAGTTTCCAGATAGCGAAGCCCGAGCCATCTTCATGTTCAAAATAATAGAGTCAATCAAAGCCGCTCGTTACAAACGACTAGTCAGGTCTCATGGGGGTAAGATTGCTGCCGGGCCATCCACATTCAGTAAATATGCCAGTGCTGATCTAGAGGAATATGTTCAGCTCGGCCATATAAAAATCCGGTCTTCCCAAGTCGGAATTGGTGCTTACACCTATATAAGAAGCGGTACCCATCTTTCATTTGTATCTTCCATAGGTCGATTCTGCTCCATTGGCTCCGATTGTGTCATCGGTCAAGAGAAACACACACACCCATCCTCCTGGGTAAGTACCCATCCATTTCAGTATGAAGATGGAGGAAATCTGGAGTACCGAGCTGATGAAGCGCTTGCCCAGATAGGCCACGACGTATGGATTGGCGCCGGAGCCACTGTCCTTGCAGGCGTGAAGGTCGGGACCGGAGCCATCATCGCGACCAAGGCTTTGGTGTCGCGTGATGTGCCGCCGTATGCGATCGTGGGTGGGAATCCGGCCAAAGTCATCAAGTATCGACATGCTGAAGACATCATTGCCAGGCTCATGGACAGCGAGTGGTGGGATTTGGATACCGCTACCTTGAAAGAGTTGAATCTGGCAGACCCGGAAAGTTTCCTGAGGGCTATCGAAGATCGTACCTCGCGAAAAAAAGTCAACTACAGAGTAGTTTGTCTTTCTCAGAAGGGTGTGAAACCTTTGAAGAGTGACCACTCCTAGTCGAGGGCGATGCGCCGAAAGCCACTGTTATACTTGCAGCAGGATATTTTGTTCGACTCGCGGACCCTTTAATCATCATGTTTGAACCTGAGTGGCGTCATGTGGGATTTGTGAATTGTCCCACATGACCAGGCAAAGTCCGCTTATGAATCAAGCAAAGACAAAGTACTTGCGCACGGTCTCGACCACTTCCCAGGTGCCTTTCATCCCCGGTTCGATCACGAACACATCACCCGCTTTCAGGTGCTTCGGCTCTTCGCCTTCCGGGGTGATGATGCAGTAGCCATCGAGGAAGTGGCAGAACTCCCACTTCTCGTAGTTGACCTCGAACTTGCCTGGGGTGCAGATCCAGGTGCCCATGATCTTGCTGCCGTCAGCCGACAGATAGGCGTTGAGGTTGACGGTGTGCGGATCGCCGCCGATGCGCTTCCACTTGGTGGCGTCCACGACCGGCGTCGGGCAGGTTTCGCGCAGGACGGTGATGAAATCGGACATGGCACAACTCCTGGTGACTGACTGAATGACTCGTCACCATAGGGCCATCGGCCGAGCCGCAGTTGCCTGGGCTCGACGTCCAGCTGTCTGGTCGCGCTATGCCAAGCGGTTGACCTCGACGGTGATGTGCGCCAGTTCTTCGTGTACGCCCAGGGCCTTGCGCACGCTGTCGGCGCTGAGTTCGGCCCGGGCGGCCAGGCCGAGAATGCAGGCGTACTGGTCCTTGCCCACGCGCCACACGTGCAGGTCGGTGATGCTCGCCGGCACCGGCAGCTGCGCGACCACCTCGCGGATTTCCTCCACTACCGGCGCGTCCATCTCCGCATCCAGCAGCACCCGCCCGGTATCGCGCAGCAGCCCGCGGGCCCACAGCGCCACCAGCAGCGCACTGACCAGGCCCATGACCGGGTCGAGCCAGCCGGCGCCCCAGTACTTGCCGGCCAGCAGGGCGACGATAGCCAGCACCGAGGTGGCTGCGTCGGCCATCACGTGCAGGTAGGCCGAGCGCAGGTTCAGGTCGTGGTGATGGTGGCCGTGGTCATGGTGATGATGATGGTGATGGTGATGGTCGTCGCGCAGCAGCCAGGCGCAGATCAGGTTGACGGCCAGGCCCACGGCGGCGATGAAGATCGCCTCGTCATAGCGGATCGGCCCCGGTGCCAGCAGGCGCTCCACCGACTGGAATGCCATCAGCCCGGCCACGCCCAGCAACAGCAGGGCGCTGGAGTAGCCACCGAGAATCTCGATCTTCCAGGTGCCGAAGGCAAAGCGCCGGTCGCCGGCATAACGCCGCGCGGCGGCATAGGCCAGCAGCGACAGGCCCAGGGCCAGGGCGTGGGAGCTCATGTGCCAGCCGTCGGCCAGCAACGCCATGGAATTGAAGAACCAGCCCCCGGTAATTTCCGCCACCATCATCACGGCGGTCAGCCACACGGCCAGGCGCGTCTTGCGCTCGGCCCCCAGGTTGCTGGTATGGAACTGGTGACTGTGCTGCCAGCGGTCTGAGGTTTGTGTCGCCATGGTTTATCATGCTCCCGGAACGTCGAGAAATATACTATACCCCAGTATACCTAGCATGGTGTGAAACCCAATGGCACATACCCTGAAGAGCAAGAAGCAGCTGCTGACCCGGGTGCGCAAGATCAAAGGCCAGGCCACCGCCCTGGAGACAGCGCTGGAGCAGGACAAGGACTGCCTGGCGATACTGCAGCAGATCGCCGCCGTGCGCGGTGCGGTGAACGGGCTGATGGCCGAAGTGATGGAAGGGCATATCCGCGAACACCTGGTGGCGGACGGGCTGAGTGCCGAGGAGCGGCAGGACGAGGCGGACAAGGTGGCGACGTTGCTGCGGTCGTACCTCAAGTGAATTAGGTGGGTAGGCACGCCCCAGCAATTTGTGCACCGCTGCTGGAGTCCGGGGGCCGCTCTGCGGCCCTTTCGCGACACAAGGCCGCTCCTACAGGGGCCCCTATACCCCCAGGGGGTATGATTACGCCCACCAATACCGCACAAAGTGGAAGAACACCGGCGCGGCAAAGCACACCGAATCCATGCGGTCGAGCATGCCGCCGTGGCCTTCGATCATGTGCCCCCAGTCCTTCACCCCACGGTCGCGCTTGATCGCCGACATCACCAACCCGCCGAAGAAGCCCATGGCGTTCACCGCCAACGCCATGAGTGCGGCCTGCCAGAAGGTGAAGGGGGTGATCCAGCACAGCAGGGCGCCGATCAGGGTGGCCAGTGCCACGCCACCGGCCAGGCCTTCGACGGTCTTGGATGGCGACAGGTTGGGCGCTACCTTGTGCTTGCCGAACAACTTGCCGCACACGTACTGCAGCACGTCGCTGATCTGCACCACCAGGATCAGCCAGGCAATCAGCAGCAGGTTGCGGCCCTCGTAACCCGGGATGTCCAGGGTCATCAATGCCGGTACCGACGACACGCAGTACACCGCGATCATCAGCCCCCACTGCACCTTCGAGGCGCGCTCGAGAAAGCGCGTGGTGTCGCCGCCGAAGCTGGCCAGGATCGGCAGCAACAGGAACAGGTACACCGGGATGAAGATGCTGAACAACCCGTACCAGTCCATGGCGATCAGCACGTACTGCACCGGCAGCGCCACATAGAACGCCGCCACCAGTGCCGGGTAGTCGCTGCGCCGGGTCGGGGTGAGCGTCATGAACTCGCGCAAGGCATAGAACGATACGCCGTAGAACAGCACGATCACGCCGTACTTGCCGAACAGGAAGGCGATGCCGATCACCAGTACCATCACCCACCAGGCGTTGATGCGGGCGTTGAGGTTGTCGATCACCGCGTGCGGTGCCGGGCCGGCGCGCCATTTGAGCAGGCGGCCGATCACGCTGGCGAGCAGCAGCAGGGCGCCGATGCCGGCGAACAGGGAAAGGGTGTTGTCGTCCATCTCAGGCATCCTTGGGGGCCAGGTTCAGCAGGGCCTGGCTGGCCCGCTCGAGAAAGGCTTGCTTGCTTTCATCCGCCTGCAGGTGCAGCGGCTCGCCAAAGCTCAACGTGCACAACAACGGCAATGGCAAGGCGCGGCCCTTGGGCATCACCCGGTTGAGGTTGGCTATCCATACCGGCACCAGTTCGACTTCGGGGTTGGCTGCTGCCAGGTGGTACAGCCCGCTCCTGAACGGCATCAGCGGCTCGTCGCCGAGATTGCGAGTGCCCTCCGGGAAGAAGATCAGCGAGTCGCCCTGGGCCACGGCTTCGAGGATCGGCTGCAACGGGCTGCCCTGGCCGGCGCTGTGTTGCCGGTTGATCAGCACACCATTGAAGACCTTGCGGATGAGAAAGTCGCGAATGCCCGGCTTGGCCCAGTAATCGGCGCCGGCTACCGGACGGGTACGCTTGCGCAGCGGTTGCGGCAGCGAGGCCCACAGCAGTACGAAGTCGCCATGGCTGCTGTGGTTGGCGAAATACAGGCGTTGCACCGGCAGCGGCGTGCAGCCCAGCCACAGGGCGCGGGCGCCGGTGATCAGGCGGGCGGCGGACGTGATGAGGTAGGCAGTCAGGTTGGCGAGCATGGATCGGTAGTCATCCCTTCAAAGGCAGTGTCAGCAGGGTAGCCAAGGCCAGCGACAGCTGCAGGCCCAGGCACACTGCCTGGCGGCGTAACAGGGCCAGCGCGGCCTGGCTGCGTGCAGGCCAGGCGCGGGAATCGGTGGCCTGCGGTTTGAGCTTCAGCTCGAACAGGGCGAGGTCCAGGGCCTGGGTGTCCGCCGCCAGGTCGCGGCTGGCGGCGAGGCGGGCGAACAGTTCGGCATCCAGGGCCACGCGAATGGCCCAGTACTTGTGCAGCACGCCTAGTACCAGCAGCACAATGCACAGCAGGCTGGCCAGCAGTTGCAACTGGGCACCCAGCAAGGGCGCCAGGCCGTAGGCCAGGGCCAGCAGGGTGAGGCCGTCCGAAAGGCGTTCCAGTTGTTTGCCACGGCCCAGCAGGCTGGCCACCACGTACAGCGTCATGGTTGTGTCCCTAGCTGTTGCAAGGCCTGGCGGTGTGCGCTGTGCAGGACCACGCCGGGGCGGGCCTTGCGGATCAGCGCCTCGGCCTGGCGAGCATCAGTGCAGCGGCCCGTGAGCACCAGCCAGGCGGCCACGGCGCTGGCACTGCGCGAATAGCCCAGGGCGCAACAGACCAGCACCGGGCCTTGGGAGCGCAGGCGTTCGATGGCGATGGCGGCCTGGTGCAGCAATGGGCTTTCCGGGGCGATCAGGTCCAGGGTAGGAAAACATGCGTAGCCATGCGCTGCCTGACCGGCTGACGCGGACCCTGTGGGAGCGGCCTTGTGTCGCGAAAGGGACGCGAAGCGGACCCAGCAATATCTGCTGCGAAGCTGAAAATCTGGGGCCGCTTCGCAGCCCTTTCGCGACACAAGGCCGCTCCCACAAGTGTCCGCGACAGGGCGGCCAACAATGCACGGTAGCTCTGCGCACAAATCGACCACCGCAGCGAACTGCGCGCCACGCCCTGGAATCCGCCCAAGGAAGACGCCATCACACACTTCATCGGCCTGCGGGTGCCGCCAGGTCCACAACCGCGAATTGACCCACGCCCCAACCAGGTACGGCGCCAGCAGCCAGCTGGTTGCATTCGACAAGCGCCCATCGGCGCCTTTCTGGAACCCGCCTGCACCGAGCACGCCATAGTTCAGCGCCACCAAAGCCAGCGACACGGCCGGCCAGGTCAACCACAGCCAGGCGCCGCCCAACGCAATGGCAGGCACTGCGCACAGCAGCGCACCCACTGTATAGAACAACGCCAACCGCCAACGCTTGGCATCCCGCGCAAGGCGCACGTGCTGCCAGGGCAGTTGCCCTTGATGTGGCCACAACCAGACGCAGACGAACCCCGCCAATGCCCCGGTCGGCACGTCGATGAAATGGTGCTGCCAGGTGGTCAGCACCGACACCCCGATCAGTGCCATCCAGCCATGCATCAGCCAACGCCAGGGCTGGCGTTGTACGTGCCGGGCAAACATCGTCCAGATGATCACCAGCAGGGCAATATGCAGTGAAGGCGCCTGGTTGAACGGCTTGTCGAAGCCCATCAGCACATCGAACATCCAGCCGAACACCCCGCCCAGTTCCGGCCGCTCGAAGGTGAAGCGCAGCGGCCAGAGCAGGAAGCAGCTGACGCTGATCAGCTGCGCGGTTAGCAGCGCCAGCGCGTGCCGGTCCATTTCCTGGCGCGTGCGCGGCAGCAGGAAGGACAAGCCGTAGAGGAGGTCGATCGACCAGTACGGGATGATCGTCCACGGCCACAACGGCATGCGGCTTTCCCAGCCGAACACCAGGCTGCCGACATCACTGCGCCCGGCCGTGTGGTTGTTCGCCAGCCCGTAGCTGAGGAAAAACAGCGGCCCCAGCAGCAGAAGCCAGAATACGCCCCGGCGGATCAGCCCGGGCTCGCGTGATGGGCTCATTCAGCGCACCCGTTGTGCCAGGCTGACGCTGAAAATGCCCCATTCATCGATGCGCTGGGCCAGCTTGCGGAACCCCGCCGCCTCTACCAGCTGGTCCATTTCGGCCTGGCTGCGGCGGCGCATCACCCAGGCCTCGCCGCCGCGATGGCTGGTGAGGGCGCGGGCGATCATTTCCAGTTGCGGGTGCCACGGCTGGCCGGTGTAGACCAGGTAACCGCCATCTTCCAGCGCATCGGCCAGGCCGGCCAGCGAGTTGCCTACCAACTGGTTGCTGGCGAACAGTTCGTACAGGCCGGAGACCACGGCCAGGGTCGGTGGTTGTTCCAGGGTGGCCAGGCTCTGGCGGTCGAAGGCATCGCCCTGGACGAAGCGGGTGATGTCGGCCAGGCCCTTTTCGGCAATCAATGCGCTGCCTTGCTGCACGTTCAGTTCGCTGTAGTCGCGCAGCAGGATCGAGTCCGGCAGTTGTCCGAGTCCCTGCAGGGCCTCGAGGATGTAGCGGCCATGGCCGGCGGCGATATCGACGATGTGCACCGGCCGCTGCTGTTCGCGCAGGCGGGCGATGGCCAGGCGCAGCAGTTCCTCTACGTGCAGCTTGCGTTGGCGGATGCCGCGCCAGCCGATGGCGTCGAGGTAGTTCTGGTCGACCAGGCGGCCGAGCTTGCCTTTGCCGGTCGGCTGGTTGCGGTACACGTAGTCCAGGGTACTGCCCGAATCGAAACCGGTATCGAAACCCAGCTTCACACCTTCGGACAGCCCCTTGCCCAGGTGCAGCCCGGCGCGGGTGGCACGCCAGTAAAGGTCACGGGGCGAGTTGCGCGGCAGCGGTGCGGCCAGGCTTTCGGCCTCGGCGCAGGTGGCGCCGGTCTTGTCGGCATCGAGCAGTGACGGCAGGGCGGCGGGGCTGGCGAAGCAATGTTCGACGAACCGCTCGATACGCCGCAAGGCCTGGGCCCGATCACGCTCGCCAAGGGTGTCGTGGAAGAAGCCTGGCAGGATGTGCATTTCCTTGCGCGCACTGCCCAGGCGTTCGAAGAAGCGTTCCTGCGGCTGGCGTTCGACCACGAAGTCGGCACCGGACACCAGCAGCTGGGTCGGCAGCTGGATGGCCTGGGCATCCGCCACCACCCGGTCGGCGGCTTCGTACAGGCCGAGCAGCATGGTTACCGAAATCGGCCGGCTGATCAGCGGGTCGGCCACGTACGACATGACCCGTTCGGGGTCGTGGGTGAGCAGGCGAGGCTTTACGTAGCTGTTGACGAAGAAGTTGCCGCGCAAGGCCTTCAGCAGTTTCAGGCCGGGGCGGGCGAACGGCACGTACAGTTTGACCTTGAACGCTGGCGAGGCCAGCACCAGGCAGCGCACCTTCGGCGCGTAGTCGTGGGCCCAGGTGGCGACCAGCACGGCCCCGACACTTTGCGCCAGCACCACCAGGTCCTGTTCGGCAATGCCATGGCGGGCCTGGATGTGCTCGATGAAGGTCTGCACATCGCGCACGCTGGTGGCGAACCCCGGGCTGTCGCCGCGCGCGCCCGGCGACTGGCCGTGGCCACGGGCATCCCAGGCGAAGAAATCGTAGCCCGGCATATCCAGCTCATCGGCCAGGTGGGCCATGCGCCCGCCGTGTTCGTGGCCGCGGTGGAACATCACCACGGCCCGGCGTGGTTGGTGTTGGTTACGGGTGGCAGGCCAGTGACGGTAGTGCAGCTCGACGCCGTCATGGGTGGAGAAGTGCAGCGCTTGCGCTTGGCGCATGGTCGACATCCTTTTACGACGGCAGTGGGCTCAGCGGGTTTCGGCCAGCCCCTGGCGAACCCGGTTGTAGAGGGTATAGAGCGAGAGTGCGAGGATGACCAGCAACAGGCCGTTGATCCAGGCGCCGTTCAGCACGCCGAAGGCGACGCCGGTACCCAGCACGCCGAAGGCGAAGGCCCGGTCGCTCTTGCCCATGGGGCCGTCGTAGCGCCGTGAGGCGCCGGCCAGCGGGCCCATGACACCGGCGTATTCACTGAAGGTGGCGCTAAGCACCACGAGTACGACCAAGGTTGGCGATACACCCGCCAGCAGGGCGAAGGGCAGGTACAGCGCGGCATCGGCGATCACGTCGCACAGTTCGTTGAGGTAGGCGCCGAGGGTGGATTGCTGGCCGAACTCCCGGGCGAGCATGCCGTCGACGGCGTTCAGTGCCATGCGCAGCAGCATCCAGACTGGAATCAGGATGAACAGCCAGGTGAGATGGGGCAGGGCGGCCAGCAGCAGGCCCAGCAGGATCGACAGCAGGGCGGCGGCGACAGTGACTTGGTTGGCGGTGACCTTGCGGTCGTAGAGGCGCTGGACAGCAGGGCGGAGCATGGCCTGGAAGCGCGGTTTGAGCTGGTAGATCGATGCCACTGGAAAGTCCTTTTCGGTGGTGCGATGGGAGGATTGTGTGCGAGCGGCCGAAAAAATGCACTTACTGTGTGGGAGCGGCCTTGTGTCGCGAAAGGGCTGCGTAGCAGCCCCGGCAATTTCTGCTGCAACGCTGAAAATCTGGGGCCGCTTCGCGACCCTTTCGCGACGCAAGGCCGCTCCCACATCGACCGCATGGGCTTCAGATCATGCGCAGCACAGGCAACATACTGATCGCGTCAGCGGGTGAGGGTGGTTACCAACCCTGCGGCATACCCCGGCAATGCCGCAAAATCGCGTGCACACACCAGCAACCGGCGATTGGCCCATGGTTCCGTCAGCGCCACCCAGTGCAACGGCAACACCCCTTGCCAACGCTTCACCGCAGCCAGCGGCACCACCCCCACCCCGGCCCCGCCCGCGACCATGCGGATCACGCCATCGAACCCTTCGGCACGCACCCGAACCCGCATGCGCCGTCCCTCGCGCAGTGCCTGCTCTTCCAGGTACAACGCCAGTGCACTGCCAGCCCCCAGGCCGACATAGCCATGGGTCAGGCTATCGATGAAGCTCGGCGCGACCTCGTTGGCCAGCGGGTGGCGCTGCGGCGTTACCAGCACCAATGGGTCTTCGCGAAACGGCCGGGTCTGCAGGTGCGCGCTGGGTGCGGCGGTCGAAACGATGCCCAGGTCTGCCATGCCCTGGGTAATCGATTGCACGATGCGCAGGCTCGGCAACTCCTGCACATCCACGCTGACTCCAGGGTTTTCAGCCAGGTAGCCGGCCAGCAGTTCCGGCAGGTACTCCGTGAGCGCAGCCGTGTTGCACAGCAGGCGCACCTGGCCCTGCTGCCCTTGTGCGTACTGGCCCAGGTCGAACTGCAGGCGTTCGACCTGCTGCGATATCAGCCGGGCATGCTGCAGCAGTGCCTGGCCGGCCGGAGTTGCTTGTACGCCACGGCGGTTGCGTTCCAACAAAGGGATGCCCAGCGATGCCTCCATGGCGCGGATGCGCGCACTGGCTGCTGCCAGCGACAGATGGCTGCGGCTGGCACCGGCGGTGATGTTGCCGCACTCCAGGGTGTGCTGGAACAGCCTGAGGTCGATCAGGTCGAGATGCATGTGGCTCTGTCCTGGCAAGAGTCTGGCTGAGTATATGGCAGATTTTCAGCCCGGCCGGCGTACGCCATCATCGGCCCATGAATACCTTGCTCGCTTTCTACCAGAACATTGGCCCAGCGCTGTCGCTGCTGGTGGTACTGACCTTCCTGCTGGCCGGTGCGGTGAAGGGTGTGATCGGCCTCGGCCTGCCAACGATCGCCATGGGCCTGCTGGGCCTGGCTATGTCACCGGCGCAGGCTGCGGCATTGCTGATCGTGCCGTCGACCCTCACCAACCTGTGGCAGCTGGCCAGCGGTGGGCACCTGCGGGGGTTGCTGGTGCGCCTGTGGCCGATGCTGGCGATGATCTTCGTCGGTACCTTGCTGGGCAGTGCCTGGCTGGGGATCAACAGCGGCCCTTGGGCCGTACATGCACTGGGCGCGGCCTTGGTGGTGTATGCGCTGTACGGGCTGGTCGGCCCGGGCTTGCGCCTGGCACCCGGGCGGGAGCGTTGGTCGGGGCCGCTTTGCGGGCTGGTTACGGGCGTGGTCACGGCGGCGACCGGGGTATTCGTGATACCGGCGGTGCCCTACCTGCAGAGCTTGGGTTTGAGCCGGGAACAGATGATCCAGGCCCTGGGCCTGTCATTCACGGTTTCGACCCTGGCCTTGGCCGTTGGCCTGGCCGGGCAGGATGCCCTGGGTGGCCAGGCACTGGGTGCTTCGCTGCTGATGCTGGCGCCGGCCTTGCTCGGCATGCTGGCCGGCCAGTGGCTGCGTCAGCGCATCAGCGCGCTGCTGTTCAAACGCTGCTTCTTCATCGGCCTGGCCGCACTCGGCGGCCATTTGCTGATCAGCGGTTAGCGCTTGATGCGCTGAGCATGTCGATCATCTGGATGTCGAAGTCGCGTTCCAGGTAGTCCATGCGTTTTTCGAAGAACGCTGTCATGTGCGGCAGGGCCGAATGCACATCCAGCGCGGCCTTGTCGGCCCAGACCTCGAAAAACACGAACAGGCTCGGGTCCTGCTTGTCGCGCAGCATGTGGTACTCGATGCAGCCCGGCTCCTGGCGGCTTGGCTCGACGTAGGCGCGGAACAGGGTTTCGAACGCTTCAGCCATTTCCGGGCGGGTCTTGGCTTTGAGGATGAAGGCGTACTGCTCACTCATGGGTCGCTACTCGTTGATGGGAGGTGATGCGATTCTAAGGCAATAATGTATTGTTCATTCGTGACTTCAGGTCAATTGTATTTTGCCCATGCATTACTGTATCCCGCGCCCGCGAGCCCCTAACCTGCCGGCCTGAATTTTCCGCGAGGCCCGCATGAAGGAGATCCTTTTGCTCAACGGTGGTAAACAGTTCGCTCACTCCGGCGGTCGCCTCAACGCGACCTTGCACGAAGCGGCCATCGCTCACCTGGACCGGGCCGGTTTCGATGTGCGCCAGACCTTCATCGACGGCGGCTACGACGCCCGGGAAGAGGTGGAGAAGTTCCTCTGGGCCGATGTGGTGATTTACCAGATGCCTGGCTGGTGGATGGGTGCGCCATGGACCGTGAAGAAGTACATCGACGAGGTGTTCACCGCAGGCCACGGCAGCCTGTATGCCAACGACGGCCGTACCCGTGCGGACTACTCGCAGAAGTACGGCAGCGGTGGCCTGGTGCACGGCAAGCAGTACATGCTTTCGCTGACCTGGAATGCACCGCAGCAGGCATTCGACGACCCAAGCGATTTCTTCGAGGGCAAAGGGGTGGATGCGGTGTACTTCCCGTTCCACAAGGCCAACCAGTTCCTCGGCATGACCGGGCTGCCGACTTTCCTGGCCGTGGATGTGATGAAGCGGCCGGATGTGCCGGCTGCTTTGGCGGCCTATGAGGCGCATCTGGACAAGGTGTTCGGCAAGGCACAGTAAGGTTTTCTCTGTGCCGGCCTCTTCGCGGGCTTGCCCGCTCCCACAGGTACTCCACAGTCCTTGAAATCTTTGTGATCCCTGTGGGAGCGGGCAAGCCCGCGAAGAGGCCCGTACAGGCACCGCTGGACTTGGCCTCGACAAGCGGCTATCTAATCCCTGCAGAGACCAACCACAGGCGCAGATGTGAAAACCCGATCCGAAGAACTCCAGGTATTCGTCGCCGTCATCGACTGCGGCTCGATTTCCGCTGCTGCCGAGCAGATGGGCCAGACCCCGTCCGCCGTCAGCCGTACCCTGTCGCGCCTTGAGGGCAAGCTGGGTACCACGCTGGTCAACCGCACCACTCGGCGCATGGACCTGACCGAGGAGGGCCGCTTCTTCCTCGAACGCGCGCGGCTGATCCTGGAGCAGATGGACGAGATGGAAGAGCGCCTGTCGATGAACCGCCAGACCCCCACCGGGCGCCTGCGCATCAACGCCGCCGCGCCGTTCATGCTGCATGCCATCCTGCCGTGGATCGGCGAGTTCCGCCGCCAATACCCTGGCATCGAACTGGAACTCAATACCGACGACCTGATCATCGACCTGCTGGAGCAAAGCACCGATGTGGCGATCCGCATCGGCGAACTGGCTGACTCCAGCCTGCACGCACGCAGCCTGGGTTGCAGCCCGGTACAGGTGCTGGCCAGCCCGGCCTACCTCGAGCAGCACGGCACGCCGCAGCGGGTCGAGGACCTGGCCAACCACTGCCTGCTTGGCTTCAGCCAGCCCGAATCGCTCAACCACTGGCCACTGCGCCATGCCCAGGGTGACCGCTGGAGCATCCGCCCGGCGCTGATCGCCTCCAGCGGCGAGACCTTGCGCCAACTGGCGCTGGCTGGCGAGGGCATTGTCAGCCTGTCGCACTTCATGACCCACGAGGACATCCGCACCGGGCGCCTGCAAGTGCTGCTGAGCGAAGCCAACAACGGCTACCGTCAGCCGATCCATGCGGTGTACTACCGCAACACCCAGCTGGCGCTGCGTATCCAGTGCTTCCTCGATTTCATCCAGCGCAAGTTGGCGATGTACGCCAGCTGAGTTGCCTGAACGCGACAAATCCTGCCCACGGGCGGCGAAACTTCCTGCGGTTGATTGCACAGTCGAAGCGCTTCGGCCTTACTGACTGCTCAACAAAAACAACACCAAGGAAGTGTCATGCGTATTGCTCCGTTCCAGTACCTGGCTCTCGCAGCCGCGATCCTGAGCTGTTCCTCGGTTCATGCCGCCAACCTTGAGGGCGGCGCGGTGGCCGCGCCCGATCAATATGGTGCACAGGTGGCCGCCGACATCCTCAAGAAAGGCGGCAACGCGGTGGATGCGGCAGTGGCCACGGCTTTCACCCTGGCGGTGACTTATCCCGAGGCCGGCAACATCGGCGGTGGCGGGTTCATGACCCTGTTCGTCGACGGCAAACCCTACTTCCTCGACTACCGCGAAGTCGCGCCCCAGGCCGCCACGCGCAACATGTACCTGGACGAAAAGGGTGAGGTCATCGAGAACCTGAGCCTGGTCGGGGCACGCGCTGCTGGCGTACCGGGCACGGTGATGGGGTTGTGGGAGGCGCACCAGAAGTTCGGCAAGCTGCCCTGGAGCGAGCTGCTGACCCCGGCCATCGGCTATGCGAAAAACGGCTTCAAGGTGGCCGCAAAGCAGTACCAGTACCGCAACGATGCCCAGGGCATGTTCAAGACTGCCACCAATTTCAACGACTACTTCGGCAACATGAAGGTCGGCGAGCTGTTCAAGCAACCGGAAATGGCCCAGACCTTGGAACGCATCGCCGACAAGGGCGTGAGCGAGTTCTACCAGGGCAAGACCGCCGACCTGCTGGTGGCGCAGATGCAGGCCGACAAGGGCCTGATCACCAAACAGGACCTCAAGGACTACAAGGCCGTTTGGCGTGAGCCGATGGCCGTGAGCTGGCGTGGCAACGTGGTGTATACCGCGCCACCGCCAAGCTCCGGTGGCGTCGCCCTGGCCCAACTGCTGGGCATCAAGGAAAACCGCGCGGCGGACTTCAAGGGTGTGGCGCACAACTCGGCGCAGTACATACACCTGTTGGCCGAGATCGAGAAGCGTGTGTTCGCCGACCGCGCCGACTACCTTGGCGACCCGGCCTTCACCAAAGTGCCGGTGGATCAGCTGGTGGCCAAGGACTACCTGGCCAAGCGCGCCGCGCAGGTCAACCCGAAGGCCATTTCCGACACCGACAAGGTCAAGCCGGGCCTGGAACCGCACCAGACCACGCACTTCTCGATCGTCGACAAGCAGGGCAATGCGGTCAGCAACACCTACACCCTCAACCTCGATTACGGCAGTGGTGTGGTGGTGAAAGGCGCCGGCTTCCTGCTCAACGACGAGATGGACGATTTCAGCGCCAAGCCGGGGGCGGCGAACGCCTTTGGTGTAGTTGGCGGCGATGCCAATGCCATCGCCCCGGGCAAGCGCATGCTGTCGTCCATGAGCCCCAGCCTGATGACCCGTGATGGCAAGGTCGAGCTGGTCATCGGTACCCCGGGTGGCTCGCGGATCTTCACCTCGATCTTCCAGGTGATGAACAACCTGTACGACTACGACATGCCGCTGGACAAGGCGGTGGCGGCGCAGCGCGTGCACCATCAGTTGCTGCCCAAGGACACCATCTACTTCGACAGCTATGCGCCGCTGACCGGGCCGGTGGCTGATGAACTGAAGAAAATGGGCTATGTGCTGGAGGACCAGGGCTGGGAGATGGGGGATATCCAGGCGATCCGGGTTGATGGGACGAAGCTGGAGACCGCTTCGGATCCGCGTGGGCGTGGGGTAGGGATGGTCGTCAAGTAAGCGATCGTCAGTTCCGGCCCTATCGCCGGCAAGCCAGCTCCCACAGGTACGGCGCAGCCCCGAGGCCTGTGCTATCCCTGTGGGAGCCTGGCTTGCCGGCGATGGGCCGCAAAGCGGCCCCAGGGTCTTCAGGTCAGACGCGGAACTGGCTGACCAACGTCTGCAACTGCCCACCCAACCGCGCCAGCTCCACGCTGGACGCCGCCGTCTCGTCACTGGCCGCCGCCGTCTGCTCCGACACATCGCGCACATTCAGGATGCTGCGGCTGATCTCCTCCGCCACCGCACTCTGCTGTTCCGCCGCTGCGGCAATCTGCTGGTTCATCGACTGGATGCTCGACACCGTGCTGGTGATGCTCTCCAGCGAAGCCCCGGCCTTGCGCGCCAGCTCGACGCTGCTGTCGGTCAGGGTACGGCTGCCGTGCATGGCCGTAGCCACTTGCTGGGTCCCATGCTGCAGGCTGGCGATCAGTTCTTCGATCTCTTCGGTGGATTTCTGTGTGCGCTGGGCCAGGCCACGCACCTCATCGGCGACCACGGCAAAACCACGGCCGGCCTCGCCGGCACGCGCCGCCTCGATCGCTGCGTTCAGCGCCAGCAGGTTGGTCTGTTCGGCCACCGACTTGATCACGTCCATCACGCTGCCGATCTTCTGGCTTTCCTGCTGCAGCAGGTTCATGGCTTCGGTGGAGCGGTGCATGTCCTCGGCCAGGCGCTCGATCTGACCAATTGCTTCGCCCACCACGCGGTCGCCGGCACGGGCTTCGTCATCGGCACCGGTGGCGGCATGCGAGGCCTGTTCGGCATTGCGCGCCACTTCCTGAACGGTAGCGGCCATTTCGTGCATGGCGGTGGCCACCTGGTCGGTCTCTACCTTCTGGCTGTTGGCGCCGGCGCTGGTCTGCTCGGTCACTGCCGACAGTTCCTCGGCAGCGCTGGCGATCTGGGTGACGCCGTCGCGGATGCCGCTGATCAGCTCGCGCAAGGTGGTGCCCATGCGGGCGATGCCTTGTTGCAGCACGCCCAGTTCGTCGCGGCGGGTGACGCGCAGATGCTGGGTGAGGTCGCCGCTGGCGATCTTTTCCACTGCCACCATGGTGTCGCGCAGCGGACGGGTGATCTGCCGGGTGATCAGCACTGCCGCCAGCACGCCGACCAGCAGCGCCAGCAGCGTGGCGATGGCCTGCAGGCTGCGAGCCTGGGTGCTCTCGATGTCGCGGCGCTGCAGCTGGATCTGGTACAGCGCGTCGCTGCGCTTGACGATGTCGGCACCCTGCACGGTCATTTCGGCGCGCGCAGTGGTGATGTTGGCGACCGCATCGCGGAACTGGCGCACGGCGTCACGGTAGGCCAGCACCGAGCCTTCGAACTGTTGCAGGCGCGTGTCTTCGGCCGGCAGCTGGCGCTTGAGGTTGTCGATTTCGGCCAGGGCGGCGTCCAGCTGGCGCAGGGCGGCCTGCTCGTTGGCAGCGCTGTTTTCGGCAATGTAGCCGCGTACGTCGATGCGCACCTGCAGCAGTTGCTGGCGGGCCTTGCTGATCAGCTGGTACTGGGCCAGGCGCACGCTGTCGGCTTCGGGGCGCGCCATGACTTCCTGGCTGAGGGCGTCCATGGCTTGGTCGGCGCGGCTGGCCGAACCGTCCATGGCCGTGCGCGCGGTGCGGGTGGCGTCGTAGCCCTGGCGCATCTTGTTCAGCGACACCTTGTAGGCGCTGATGGTCTCGCCCAGTTCACCCAGCAGCTTGATGTTTTCCGGGCTCTTGAAGGTGCTGGCCAGGTAGGCCTGCTGTTTGCTGAAGGCGTCCAGCTTGGTCTGGGTGTTGGCGGCGGCGGCATCGTCGCCGTTGGCGATCATGTACTGCAGGCGGGCAATGCGCAGGTCGGTCAGGTCCTTGTTGAGCTGGCCGATATCGCCCATCCAGTTGCTGCGGTCGATCAGGCTGCCCAGGCTGGTCCAGCCGGTCAGGGCCAGCAGGCCGGTGAGGATCAGTACCAGGCCGAAGCCCAGGCCGAGTTTGAGGTTGACGCTGATGTTGGCGAACCAGCTGTTCATGCACGCTCTCCAGAAGTTGTTTTCGCTCGCTTGATCTCGATCGCCAGGCGTTGTTGTTCTGGATGCCCGCTGATTCGTGCAGGGGTTATCGGCAGTGATGGAGGAAGCTGAAACGCTTTTTCAGCAGATTTGTAACTGGCTTGATTGGGGCTGCTCTGCAGCCCTTCGCGGGCATGCCCGCTCCCACAGGGATAGCGCCAACTTCAAGGGCAGCGATTTACCTGTGGGAGCGGGCGTGCCCGCGAAGCAGGCGACGCGGTGGATGGCACCGGCTTTGCCGGTGTTCGCGGCTAAAGCCGCTCCTACAGGGATCGCGTCGGTTTTGGAAGCTATTCAAAGGTTGCGCGCACTGAAGGTATCGCAGCGGTTCACTTCGCCCTCGGCAAACCCGGCCTTGAACCAGCGCACCCGCTGCGCCGAGGTGCCGTGGGTGAACGAGTCTGGTACCACGCGCCCGCGGCCTTGCTGCTGCAGGCGGTCATCGCCAATGGCATTGGCCGCGTTCAGCGCCTCTTCGACGTCGCCCGGTTCCAGCCAGTTCAGGCGCTTCTGCGCCTGGTAGGCCCATACCCCGGCCAGGCAGTCGGCCTGCAGCTCTTGGCGCACCAGCAGGCCATTGTCGCCTTCCATGCGCTGGCCACTACGACGCGCGGCATCGACCTTGGCCGACACGCCCAGCAGGGTCTGTACGTGATGGCCGATTTCGTGGGCAATCACGTAGGCCTGGGCAAAGTCGCCGGCTGCGGCGAAGCGGGTTTCCATTTCGCGGAAGAACGACATGTCCAGGTAGACCCGCTGGTCTGCCGGGCAGTAGAAGGGCCCCACCGCCGCCGAGGCAAAGCCACAGGCCGAATTGACCTGGCCGCTGAACAGCACCAGCTTGGGGTCGCGGTACTGCTTGCCGCCCTCGGCGAACAGGGCTTTCCAGGTGTCTTCGGTGTCGCCCAGGATCGAGGCGACGAACTCGGCCTGCTGGTCGTTGGCCGGCGGGGCCTTGCCGCCCGCGCTGCTGGGTGCCTGCTGTTGTTGCTGCTCCATCTGGCCGGCGAGCTGGCCAAGAATCTGCAACGGGTCCTGGCCGGTGAGCCAGCCGATGCCGACAATCAGCAGCACCGCTCCAAGCCCCAGCCCCTTGCCGCCGCCGAAACGCATGCCGCCGCCACCACCTTCGCCTCGGGCATCGACCACATTGTCGCTGCGTCGGCCTTTTCGCCAATCCATGAATGCTCTCCGGAGCGTGAAACAAGAAGACAAAGATTAGTCCACGACGGCGGCGAGTGTCAGGCCAAGGTGCTTATGCATAACCACATGGTTATGTTTGATGTGGCTGATTTCAATATTCATTGCACGCTACCTGCCTGAAACTGCATGTGGGAGCGGGCTTGCCCGCGACAGGGTTTCAAATAACCCCCCGCGCATTTCCATAATTCCAAGAGAGGAAACCGGCATGCCCGCCCAGGACAACAGCCGCTTCGTGATCCGTGATCGCAACTGGCACCCGAAAGCCCTTACGCCTGACTACAAGACGTCCATTGCCCGCTCGCCACGCCAGGCACTGGTCAGCATCCCGCAGTCGATCAGCGAAACCACCGGCCCGGACTTTTCCCACCTGGGCTTCGGCGCCCATGACCATGACCTGCTGCTGAACTTCAACAACGGCGGCTTGCCGATCGGCGAGCGCATCATCGTCGCCGGCCGTGTCGTCGACCAGTACGGCAAGCCTGTGCCGAATACCCTGGTGGAAATGTGGCAGGCCAACGCCGGCGGCCGTTACCGTCACAAGAACGACCGCTACCTGGCGCCGCTGGACCCGAACTTCGGTGGCGTCGGCCGTTGCCTGACCGACCGTGATGGCTACTACAGCTTCCGCACCATCAAGCCGGGCCCTTACCCATGGCGCAACGGCCCGAACGACTGGCGCCCGGCGCACATCCACTTCGCCATCAGCGGCCCGTCGATCGCCACCAAGCTGATCACCCAGCTGTACTTCGAGGGTGACCCGCTGATCCCGATGTGCCCGATCGTCAAGTCGATCGCCAACCCGCAAGCCGTGCAGCAGTTGATCGCCAAGCTCGACATGAGCAACGCCAACCCGATGGACTGCCTGGCCTATCGCTTCGACATCGTGCTGCGCGGCCAGCGCAAGACCCACTTCGAAAACTGCTGAGGACCCCGCCATGCCAATCGAACTGCTGCCGGAAACCCCTTCGCAGACCGCCGGCCCCTACGTGCACATCGGCCTGGCCCTGGAAGCGGCCGGCAACCCGACCCGCGACCAGGAAATCTGGAACCGCCTGGCCAAGCCGGACGCGCCGGGCGAGCACATCCTGCTGATCGGCCAGGTGTATGACGGTAACGGCCACCTGGTGCGCGACTCGTTCCTGGAAGTGTGGCAAGCCGATGCCAACGGCGAGTACCAGGATGCCTACAACCTGGAAAACGCCTTCAACAGCTTCGGCCGCACCGCCACCACCTTCGATGCCGGTGAGTGGACCCTGCACACGGTCAAGCCGGGCGTGGTGAACAACGCTGCGGGCGTGCCGATGGCGCCGCACATCAACATCAGCCTGTCTGCCCGGGGGATCAACATCCACCTGCACACGCGGCTGTATTTCGATGACGAGGCCGAGGCCAATGCCAAGTGCCCGGTGCTCAACCTGATCGAGCAGCCGCAGCGGCGCGAGACCCTGGTGGCCAAGCGTTGCGAGGTGGACGGGAAGACGGCGTATCGCTTCGATATCCGTATTCAGGGGGAAGGGGAGACAGTGTTCTTCGACTTCTGAGTCGAGTCTGGGGGCTGCTTTGCAGCCCATCGCGACGCAAGGCCGCTCCCACATTGATCGGTGTACGCAGGTCTTTGTGGGAGCGGCCTTGTGTCGCGAAAGGGCCGCAGAGCGGCCCCAGTCACTTTCAACCGTCAGCGCCGAACCAGCAAAACCCCACTCTCCATATGGTGGGTATACGGGAACTGGTCAAACAACGCACACCGTTCGATGCGGTGGGTGTCCTGCAGCTGGGCAATGTTCGCCGCCAGCGTCTCCGGGTTGCACGAGATGTACAGGATCCGCTCGAAACGCCGGGTCAGCTCGCAGGTATCCGGGTCCATCCCCGCCCGCGGCGGGTCGACGAACACCGTACCGAACTCGTAGCTCTTCAGGTCGATGCCTTCCAGCCGGCGGAATGGCCGCACCTCATTCAGCGCCTGGGTCAGCTCTTCTGCCGACAGGCGTACCAGCCGCACGTTATCCACAGCGTTCTCGTCGAGGTTGCTCAGCGCGGCATTGACCGAGGTCTTGCTGATTTCCGTGGCCAGCACCTGGCGCACGCGGGTGGCCAGCGGCAGGGTGAAGTTGCCGTTGCCGCAGTACAGCTCCAGCAGGTCGTCGTCGCGCTCGCCGATGGCCTCGAAGGCCCAGCTCAGCATCTTCTGGTTCACCGCGCCGTTGGGCTGGGTGAACGCGCCTTCCGGCTGGCGGTAGCTGAACACACGGCCAGCGACGTCGAGTTTTTCCACCGCGTAGTCACGGCCGATGACCAGTCGCTTGCCCTTGGAGCGGCCGATGATGCTCACGCCCAGGTCCTCGGCCAGCTGCCGTGCGGCCGTTTCCCAGGCCTCGTCCAGCGGGCGGTGGTAGCACAGGGTGACCATGGCATCGCCAGCCAGGGTGGTGAGGAATTCCACCTGGAACAGGCGGTTGCCCAGTTCCTCGCTGGCCTGCCAGGCCGCCTTCAGGCGCGGCATCAGTGCATTGATGCGCTGGCTGGCGATGGGGAAGTCGTCGATCAGGATCGCCTTGTGCTTCTCGCCCGGGGCGAACATGGCGTAGTGGCGCTGGCCATCCTCGCGCCACAGGCGGAATTCGGCGCGCAGGCGGTAATGCTCGCGCGGCGAGTCGAAAACAGCCGGCTCCGGCGCGCCGAACGGCGCCAGCAGCTCGCGCAGCCGGGCCACCTTGGCGTCCAGCTGGGTGGTGTAGGAGGAGGGGTCGAAAGCAGCACTCATGCGTTGAACCAGCCCAGCTTGATGACGAACAGGATGGAAAGGATCACCAGGGCCGGGTTCAGGTCGCGGTGGCGGCCGGAGATCAGCTTGACGGCGGTCCAGGAAATGAAGCCGAAGGCGATGCCGTTGGCGATCGAGTAGGTCAGCGGCATGGCCAGGGCGGTCACTACCACCGGTGCGGCTTCGGTGACGTCGTCCCAGTTTATTTCTGCCAGGCCCGAGGCCATCAGCACCGCGACGAACAGCAGCGCCGGGGCGGTGGCGAAGGCCGGCACGCTACCGGCCAGCGGGGCGAAGAACAGCGCCAGCAGGAACAGCACGGCGACCACGATGGCGGTGAGGCCGGTGCGGCCACCGGCGCTCACGCCGGCGGCGGATTCGATGTAGCTGGTGGTGGTCGAGGTGCCCAGCAGGGAGCCGGCCATGGCTGCGGTACTGTCGGCGATCAGGGCACGGCCCATCTTCGGCATGTGGCCGTCCTTGCCCATCAGCCCGGCGCGCTTGGCCACGCCGATCAGGGTGCCGGAGTTGTCGAACAGGTCGACGAACAGGAAGGCGAAGATCACGCTGACCAGGCCCACGTCCAGCGCGCCGGCGATGTCCAGCTGCAGGAAGGTCGGGGCCAGCGATGGCGGCATCGAGACCACGCCGCCGAAGGGCGTCACGCCCATCAGGATCGAGGCGATGGTTACGGCGAGAATGCCGATCAGCACGGCGCCGCGCACTTTCAGCGACTCGAGGCCGACGATCAGGAAGAAGCCCAGGGTGGCGAGGATCGGTGCCGGCTGCTTGAGGTCGCCCAGGCCCACCAGGGTGGCCGGGTTATCGACTACGATGCCTGCGTTATGCAGGGCGATCAGTGCCAGGAACAGGCCGATACCCGCGGCAATGGCCGAACGCAGCGGCAGCGGGATGCTGTTCACGATCCATTCGCGGATGCGGAAGATCGACAGCAGGAAGAACATCACCGCCGACAGGAACACCGCACCCAGTGCCACCTGCCAGGTGTGGCCCATGTGCAGGACCACGGTGTAGGTGAAGAACGCGTTCAGGCCCATGCCCGGCGCCAGGGCGATCGGGTAGTTGGCGATCAGGCCCATGGTCACCGAGCCGATGGCCGCGGCCAGGCAGGTGGCGACGAAGATCGCGCCCTTGTCCATGCCGGTCTCGCCGAGGATGCTCGGGTTGACGAACAGGATGTAGGCCATGGCCAGGAAGGTGGTGACGCCCGCGAGAATCTCGGTGCGCACATTGGTGTTGTGTGCTTTTAGTTGAAACAGCCTTTCCAGCATGCCCGCTCCCCGAGGCGCCCCCGGCGCCATGAATGTATCGACCCCATCAGCAAAGCACAGACCGTACCGGTTGCCGTGGTTTTGTGTGGGGCGGAAAAAAGCCGCGCATCATACCAGCATGCTTGGCGGGGGCCTATGGCCGTTGGGGAATGGTAATTTTTTCCCTGTGCCGGCCTCTTCGCGGGTGAACCCGCTCCCACAGGTACTCCACCAGGCCTGATGGCGGCGCGGTCCTTGTGGGAGCGGGTTTACCCGCGAAAGGGCCGGTACAGGCTACAGATCAACCGTTATGCAACCGGTCCCGCTTGGCCAGTGTCGGGAACAGCTTTATCCACACCCCAGTCACCACCAACGTACCCACCCCACCCAGCACCACCGCCGGCACTGTGCCAAACCAGTGCGCGGTCACCCCCGATTCGAACTCGCCGAGCTGATTCGAGGCACCAATGAACAAGCCGTTCACCGCACTCACCCGCCCGCGCATTTCATCCGGCGTCTCCAGCTGCACGAAGGCGCCGCGGATGACCATGCTGATCATGTCTGCCGCACCCAGCACCACCAGCACTGCCAGCGAGAACCAGAACGAGGTCGACAGGCCGAAGGCGATGGTCGCCACGCCGAACACGCCCACTGCCGTGAACATGGTCCGCCCCACGTTGCGCTCGAACGGGAAGCGCGCCAGCCACAGCGACATCAGCAACGCCCCCACCGCTGGCGCCGAGCGCAGCAGGCCGAGGCCCAGCGGGCCGGTCAGCAGGATGTCCTTGGCGAACACCGGCAGCAGCGCGGTGGCCCCACCCAGCAATACGGCGAACAGGTCCAGCGAGATGGCGCCGAGGATGTCCGGCCGGCTGCGAATGAAGCGGATGCCGGCCAGCAGCGATTCGATGCTGGCGCGCCCGCGCTGGGCCACCTGGCCGCGTGCCTGCAGGCTCAGGGTCAGCACGCAGGCGATGGCGTACAGGGCCACGGTGGGGCCGTATACCCAGATGCTGCCGAAGGCATACAGGAAGCCGCCCACCGCCGGCGCCACAATGGTTGCCGACTGGGTGGCCGAGGCCGAAGCCGCCACCGCGCGTGGGAACAGCCCGGCCGGTACCACGTTGGGCAGCAGCGCCTGGGTCGCCGGCATTTCGAACGAACGCGTGGCACCGAGCAGGAAGGCGAGGGCGAAGATCAGCTCGCGGGTGACGTTGTCGGTGGCACTGCCCAGCGCCAGTGCCAGGGCTATCAGCCCCTGCAGGCTCTGGCACAGCGCAGCGACCTTGCGCCGGTCATAGCGGTCGGCGACATGCCCGGTGTGCAGCATGAACAGCACCCTTGGGGCGAACTCGACCAGGCCGACCAGGCCCAGGTCCAGCACATTGCCGGTCAATTGGTAGAGGTGCCAGCCAATGGCCACGGTGAGCATCTGGAAGCCGCTGGCGGTGAACACGCGGGCCAGCCAGAAGGCCAGGAAAGGGCGGTGGTGACGCAACAACTGCGGTGCGGAATCGGACATCGGAAACCAGGGGCCTCGGCGCAGTAGAGGGGTGCGCAGCGTATCATCTGTTTGTAACAAACGGTTACTGTTTGCCGGGGTCGGCACTTTTTCGCGCGTCATGAAAGGGGGTGGGGCAACCGGTCACGCGGCAATCAACCACACGGCCCGGCGGGCCATTCAGGACTATGCTTCCTAGCAATCGTTGATCTGGGTCAATCGTTCCAGATGTAACGATCGGGCCCTTGGGCCGAAATCCCTGCGATCGAACAGAACAATTCCAACGCGCCGCACTCGACTACCGTGGGGGCAGTGGGCGACGGGGCCAGCGGCCCGGACGCCGGATTATCTGAAGAGGAAGCACCATGTTCGGAATAGAGGCCTTAGAGCTCGCCCGAATGCAGTTCGCCTTTACCGTGTCGTTCCATATCCTGTTCCCGGCCATCACCATTGGCCTGGCGAGCTACCTGGCAGTCCTCGAAGGCCTCTGGCTGCGGACCAACAACCAGGTCTACCGTGACCTTTATCACTTCTGGTCGAAAATCTTCGCCGTCAACTTCGGCATGGGGGTGGTTTCCGGCCTGGTCATGGCCTACCAGTTCGGTACCAACTGGAGCCGCTTCTCGGACTTCGCCGGCGCCATTACCGGTCCGCTGCTCACCTACGAGGTGCTGACCGCGTTCTTCCTCGAGGCTGGCTTCCTGGGGGTCATGCTGTTTGGCTGGAACCGCGTCGGCCGTGGCCTGCACTTCTTTTCCACGGTGATGGTGGCGCTCGGCACCCTGGTCTCGACCTTCTGGATCCTCGCCTCCAACAGTTGGATGCAGACCCCGCAAGGCCACGAGATCATCGATGGCCGGGTGGTGCCGGTGGACTGGCTGGCGGTGGTATTCAACCCCTCGTTCCCTTACCGCCTGATGCACATGGCCACGGCCGCGTTCGTTGCCACCGCGTTCTTCGTCGGTGCCTCGGCGGCCTGGCACCTGCTGCGCGGGCGTGACAACCCGGCGGTGCGCAAGATGCTGTCGATGGCCATGTGGATGGCGCTGATCGTCGCCCCGATCCAGGCGGTGATCGGTGACTTCCATGGCCTCAACACGCTCAAGCACCAGCCGGTGAAAATCGCCGCGATCGAAGGCCACTGGGAGAACGTGCCCGGTGAGCCGACCCCGCTGATCTTGTTCGGCATTCCCGACATGCAGGCCGAAACCACCCGCTTCAAGCTCGAGATCCCGGCGCTCGGCAGCCTGATCCTGACCCACAGCCTGGACAAGCAGGTGCCGGCGATGAAGGAGTTCCCGCCCGAAGACCGGCCCAACTCGACCATCGTCTTCTGGTCGTTCCGGATCATGGTCGGGCTGGGCTTCCTGATGATCTTCGTCGGCCTGTGGAGCCTCTGGCTGCGCAAGCGCGGCACGCTCTACACCTCGCGGCCGTTCCTGTACCTGGCCCTGTGGATGGGCCCTTCCGGGCTGATCGCGCTGCTGGCCGGCTGGTTCACCACCGAAATCGGCCGCCAGCCCTGGGTGGTGTATGGCCTGATGCGCACGGCAGACGGTGTGTCCAACCACAGTTACGCCCAGCTCGGCTTCACCCTGGTGGCCTTCGTGGTGGTGTACTTCGCCCTGTTCGGCACCGGCCTTGGCTACATGATGCGCCTGGTGCGCAAAGGGCCGCAGACCGGTGAGGGTGACGAGCACAAACCTGGTGGCCCTGGCACCAAACGCACTCCGGCGCGGCCGCTGTCCGCCGCCGATGATGGCCGAGAGGCCAACTCCGCCAGCCTGAGCAAGGGGAACTGAGCCATGGGTATCGACCTTTCGCTGATCTGGGCCGTGATCATCATCTTCGGCGTCATGATGTACGTGGTGATGGATGGTTTCGACCTGGGGATCGGCATGCTCTTCCCGTTCGTCAAGGGCGAGCAGGACCGAGATGTGATGATGAACACCGTCGCCCCCGTGTGGGACGGTAACGAGACCTGGCTGGTGCTGGGCGGTGCCGGGCTGTTCGGGGCGTTCCCGATGGCTTACTCGGTAGTGCTGGAGGCCCTGTACCTGCCATTGATCCTGATGCTGATCGGCCTGATCTTCCGCGGCGTGGCCTTCGAGTTCCGCTTCAAGGCCAAGGCCGACAAGCGCCACATCTGGGACAAGGCGTTCATCTGGGGTTCGTTGATCGCCACTTTCTTCCAGGGCGTGGCGCTGGGTGCCTTCCTCGAAGGCTTCAAGGTGGTCGACCGGCATTTCGCCGGTGGCACCCTTGACTGGCTGACCCCGTTCAGCCTGTTCTGTGGCCTGGGGCTGATCGTTGCCTACACCCTGCTGGGCTGCACCTGGCTGATCATGAAGACCGAAGGGTCGCTGCAGCAGAAGATGCACGACATCGCCCGGCCGCTGGCGCTGGTGCTGCTGGTAGTGATCGGCATCGTCAGCCTGTGGACACCGATCGCCTACCCGCAGATCGCCGACCGCTGGTTCAGCATGCCTAACCTGGTCTGGTTCATGCCGGTGCCGATCCTGGTGCTGGTGACCTTCTACGGGTTGCTCAAGGCGGTGGCGCGCAATGCGCACTACACGCCGTTCCTGCTGACGTTGGTGCTGATCTTCCTCGGTTACAGCGGCCTGGGCATCAGCCTGTGGCCGAACATCATCCCGCCGTCGATTTCGATCTGGGATGCCGCGGCGCCTCCGCAGAGCCAGGGCTTCATGCTGGTGGGCACACTGTTCATCCTGCCGTTCATCCTCATGTATACCTTCTGGAGCTACTACGTGTTCCGCGGCAAGGTGACCCATGAAGACGGCTATCACTAGGAGGGGTGCATGATGACCGGCAAGCATGGCTTCGACGAGAAGAAACCCCTGTGGCAGCGGCTGGGCTGGCTGCTGCTGATCTGGGCGATGAGCGTGGCGGCCCTGGGCGTGGCGGCCTACGTGATGCGCCTGTTCATGGGGGCTGCGGGGCTGACCACCCATTGAGGTAAGCCTGCTCTGGCCCTATCGCCGGCAAGCCAGCTCCCACAGGTAAGTCACTGCCCTTGAATGCAGTGGAGTACCTGTGGGAGCTGGCTTGCCGGCGATAGGGCCGGTACAGGCTTACTTGCGGGCTTTCAGGATAACGAACTTGGGCGTTGCCGCCACCTGCTCCACCCCCCGGAACAACCGCGCCAGCTTGCTGTGATAGCCCAGGTGTCGGTTGCCCACGATATACAGCGCCCCGCCCACCACCAACGCTTCACGCGCCTGCTGGAACATGCGCCAGGCGAGGAAATCGCCCACCACCTGCTGCTGGTGGAACGGCGGATTGCACAGCACCACGTCCAGCGACTGCTTCTCTACCCCCGCCAACCCATCGGCTGCCTCGAACACCGCCGGGCGCTCGCCCAGCGCGGCCTGCCAGTTCTCCCGCGCCGATTGCACCGCCATGTACGACTCGTCGACCAGGGTGTACTGGGCATCCGGGTTGGCCAGGGCGCTGGCGATCGCCAGCACGCCGTTGCCACAGCCCAGGTCCGCCACCCGCGCGCGGCCCAGTTCGCGGGGCAGGTGCGGCAGGAACGCCCGCGTGCCGATATCCAGCCCCTCTCGGCAGAACACGTTGGCGTGGTTGAGCAGCTCCAGCGCCGGCGCGTCGAGGCGGTAGCGGCTAGGGTAGGGCGAGCGGGCGACCGGCCGTTCGGCCACCGTCGCGGTCAGCAAGCGGGCCTTTTTCTGCGCCAGCGAGGCCTGCACCGGGCCGATGTACTTCTCCATCAGGTCACCGGCCGCCCGTGGCAGGTGCTTGATCATCGCCCCTGCAATCACCTGCGCACCGGGCGCCAGGTGACCTTGCAGGCGGATCAGTTGTTCTTCGAGCAGGGCCAGGGTCTTGGGCACGCGCACCAGTACCCGGTCGAACGGGCCTTGCCACTGCTCGCTGGCCGGCACGAACGGCACACTGTCAAATGGCAGGCCGTTGCGTGCCAGGTTCTTTTCCAGGGCCAGGTGCGCCAGGTGCGAATCGCCACTGCTGACTACCTGCAGCTTGCCCGCCAGGCTGGCGGCCAGGGCGCCGAAGCTGTCATTGAGCACCAGCACCCGGCAGTTGGCCCCTGGGGCCTGTTCGTGCAGCTGCGCAAGCAGGTACTCATCGGCGGCATCGAAAGCCTGCAGCGGGTCGTTGGCCTGTTCCGGCTGGCGGATCAGGTCGAGTTCGGCGTAGGGGGTGGTCAACAGGGGCATGGCGTCTGGCTCGGGTACGAAACTGCCCGTTGCGGTTCGCCCCGGGCTTTGCCGGGCGATTCTACAGGGCTTTGCCCAAGGTCGCAGGTTTGAAGGTCAGATCCAGCCACGCATGACGGCGATGGCGATGGCGGCGGCCTTGTTGGCGGCGTTGGTCTTGGTGATGACACTGCGGATATGGAAGTTTACCGTGCTTTGCGACAGTGACAGGATGCAGGCAACGTCGGCGGCGGTCTTGCCGGCGGCCGACCATTTCAGCACTTCCAGCTCCCGCTCGCTCATTTTCGGCTGCGGCGGGCATAGTGCAGTGAGGTGATGTGCGCTGATCACCTCATGCAGTGTGTGACTCAGCCACTGCACACTGCCGGCCTTTCTGTAGAGTTCGACAATACTGATGGGCTTGGTGGACCTGGCCACGCTTATCTGGCTTTCGTTGTGCTGCTGGTCGTGCAATGACTGCGTCCAGCCATGGCGCAAACCGCTCTGGCAGGCAGCTTTACGAAATTGCGGAGCCTCGCGATAAAGATCATCGGTCCACAGCACTGGCATGGTCGAGCCGTGGCTCGCATTGGCGGCTGAATCCTGCTTGTAGAGGTCATCGCGCTGGTAGCGCTCGATCCATTCCTGGGGGTAATTGCTGTACATGAACAGATGGGGTGTTTGCGTAGCGATCTGGATGCGAATGTTCAGCCCCAGGTACTCCATGCCCAGATCCTGCGCCATATGCACGGCCATGCCGAACAGCTCCTGTGGGCAGCGTTCGTCGGCGAACGCACGAAGATACTCGGGTTTCCAGTGGCGCATCTGAAATACTCCTTGAGCCTCAGGTCCAGTCCGTTTGGGTGCCCGCATGATTGTAGGAAAAGACCTACCAATGTGCTGAGATTTTTTTGTTATAGCGGTCAGGATACGATGCGACTTCGGCAGGATCGCCGCAGATGAGGCCCTACAAAGCAGTGGTTTTTATCCGCGCCACTTTGCGCGACACTGTGCGCACGCCAAACCTGGAGCCCGATATGACCGCTAGCGCCGAAAAGTTCACCCGCCAGACCCTGCTCGATGTTCAGCCACTCACGCCGAACCTCTTCAGCCTGCGGGTTACGCGCGATGCGGGGTTCCGCTTCCGTTCCGGCCAGTTTGCCCGCCTTGGCGTGACCAAGGCCGATGGCAGCGTGGTGTGGCGCGCCTATTCCATGGTCAGCGCGCCGCATGACGAGCACCTCGACTTCTTCTCCATCGTGGTGCCAGGTGGGGAGTTCACCAGTGAGCTGAGCCGGTTGGGGGCAGGCGATACCCTGCTGATCGACCGCCAGGCCTTCGGCTTCCTTACCCTCGACCGCTTCGTTGGTGGCCGCGACCTGTGGTTGCTGGCGACCGGTACTGGCATTGCGCCGTTCATGTCGATCCTGCAGGACTTCGAGGCCTGGGAGCGTTTCGACAACATCAAGCTGGTGTACTCAGTGCGCGAAGCTAAAGAGCTGGCCTATGTGGATGAGATCGCCGGGCTGGAGCAGCGCGATTACCTGGCCGAATTCGCCGGCAAGTTGCAGTTCATTCCGGTGGTGACCCGTGAACCGCACCCTGGGGCGTTGAACCAGCGGATTACCACGCTGATCGAGAATGGCGGGCTGGAGAAGGCGGCGGGGCTGGAGCTGTCGCCGGAACATTCGCGGGTGATGCTGTGTGGCAACCCGGAGATGATTGATGAAACGCGCAAGGTACTGAAGGCGCGCGACCTGCAATTGAGCCTGAGCAAGCGGCCGGGGCAGGTGGCTGTGGAGAACTACTGGTAAGGCCGTTGGGGCCGCTTTGCGGCCCATCGCGACACAAGCCCACAGGTACAGCGTTGATTTCGAAATTGTCGCTGTATCTGTGGGAGCGGCCTTGTGTCGCGAAAGGGCTGCAAAGCAGCCCCAGAAATATCCCTGTTGCGCATCAATCCTGGGGCCGCGTTGCGGCCCTTTCGCGACACAAGGCCGCTCCCACAGCGTTCCCTATACAGCCTCAGGGCAAGCGGTTCTGGTTCTGCGCCTTGAGCAAGTCGCGGATCTCGGTCAGCAAGGTCTCTTCTGCAGTCGGCACAGGCGGTGCAGTCGGCGCCACGGCCTCTTCACGCTTGAGCTGGTTGATCGCCTTCACCCCCATGAAGATGGCAAAGGCCACGATCACGAAGTCGATCACGGTCTGGATGAACTTGCCATACGCCAGCACCACGGCCGGAATGTCACCTTCGGCAGCCTTCAGAGTAATTGCCAGGTCGCTGAAGTCCACGCCACCGATCAACAGGCCCAGTGGCGGCATGACCACGTCACCGACGAAAGACGAGACGATCTTGCCGAAGGCCGCACCGATGATGATACCAACCGCCATGTCGACGACATTGCCTTTGACCGCGAAGGCCTTGAATTCACTGATCATGCCCATGTTTGGTTCCTTGTAACAAAAGGTAAGGTTTACGCAGTGTAAGCCACTCAAACGCTTCATGCGTTGTGCTCAGGGCCACAGACTGCTGTTAGAACGAATAGTTTTGTCGCATCCCGAGGCGTTCGAGGCACGTCCGGCTCGGCTATCATGGCGGTTTTTTTCCAGGAGACCCCAGCCATGGCCAAGGCCAAGCGCTTGTATGGCTGCACCGAGTGCGGTGCGACCTTCCCCAAATGGGCCGGCCAGTGTGGCGAATGCGGCGCCTGGAACACCTTGGTCGAGACCATGATCGAAAGCGGCGGCGCAGCTGCACCCAGTAGCGGCCGTGCCGGCTGGACCGGGCAGCAGGCGCAGATCAAGACCCTGGCTGAAGTCAGCGTCGAGGAAATCCCGCGCTTCACCACCAGCAGCACCGAACTGGACCGCGTGCTGGGCGGTGGCCTGGTGGATGGCTCGGTGGTGTTGATCGGTGGTGACCCCGGCATCGGCAAGTCGACCATCCTGCTGCAGACCTTGTGCAACATTGCCGTGGGCATGCCGGCGCTGTATGTCACCGGCGAGGAGTCGCAGCAGCAGGTGGCCATGCGCTCCCGGCGCCTGGGCCTGCCCCAGGACCAGCTCAAGGTCATGACCGAAACCTGCATCGAGACCATCATCGCCACGGCCCGCGTCGAGAAACCGCGGGTCATGGTGATCGACTCGATCCAGACCATTTTCACCGAGCAGCTGCAATCGGCACCCGGCGGCGTGGCCCAGGTGCGCGAAAGCACGGCGTTGCTGGTGCGCTACGCCAAGCAGAGCGGCACGGCGATCTTCCTGGTCGGCCACGTGACCAAGGAAGGCTCGCTGGCCGGCCCGCGGGTACTCGAGCACATGGTGGACACCGTGCTGTATTTCGAGGGCGAGTCCGATGGCCGCCTGCGCCTGCTGCGGGCGGTGAAGAACCGCTTTGGCGCGGTCAACGAGCTGGGTGTGTTCGGCATGACCGACCGCGGCCTGAAGGAGGTGTCCAACCCCTCGGCGATCTTCCTCAACCGCACCCAGGAGGAAGTACCGGGCAGCGTGGTGATGGCGACCTGGGAGGGCACCCGGCCGATGCTGGTGGAGGTGCAGGCGCTGGTCGACGACAGCCACCTGGCCAACCCGCGCCGGGTGACCCTGGGCCTGGACCAGAACCGCCTGGCCATGTTGCTGGCAGTGCTGCACCGCCACGGCGGTATTCCCACCCATGACCAGGATGTGTTCCTCAACGTGGTGGGCGGGGTGAAGGTGCTGGAAACCGCCTCGGACCTGGCGCTGCTGGCGGCGGTGATGTCCAGTCTGCGCAACCGGCCTCTGGCCCATGGCCTGCTGGTGTTTGGCGAGATCGGCCTGTCGGGCGAGGTGCGGCCGGTGCCCAGTGGCCAGGAGCGTTTGAAGGAAGCCGCCAAGCATGGTTTCAAGCGGGCCATCGTGCCCAAGGGCAATGCGCCGAAAGAGGCTCCGGCAGGGTTGCAGGTGATTGCCGTTACCCGGCTGGAGCAGGCCCTGGATGCGCTGTTCGAATAATTCGTGGCCTGTACCGGCCTCTTCGCGGGTAAACCCGCTCCCACAGGTACCGCATCAGCTTCAGGATTGCGCAAACCCTGTGGGAGCGGGTTTACCCGCGAAAGGGCCGGCACAGGCAAAATGAAAAAGGGGCCGACGATGCGCGTCGGCCCCCCACCTCACCGCTCAGTCAGCAGTCAATGCTCGGCAACCGCACTGCGCCTGACCGTTTCATTGCCATGCTCGTCCAGTTCCAGCATCGGCACTTCATTACCCTCGGCATCGAACAGCTTGCCATCCTTGAAGTAGTCGCCATCACGCAGCGCTGAAATGTCCGAGTACTGGATGGTGCGCTCGTACGCGGCGGCAAACACCGACTGCTGGTCCGAGTTGCCGGCGGTGAAGTGGTTGAAGATCAGGTTCAGCAGGATGGCCATGATCGCCGCCGAGCTGATGCCCGAGTGGAAGATGGTCTCGAACCAGTTCGGGAAGTGGTGGTAGAAGGTCGGTGCGGCAATCGGGATCATGCCGAAGCCCAGCGAGGCGGCGACGATGATCAGGTTGACGTTGTTCTTGTAGCTGACCTTGGACAGGGTGCGGATACCGCTGGCCGCCACGGTGCCGAACAGCACGATGCCCGCGCCACCCAGTACCGGAGTAGGGACTGCGGCAATCACCCGGCCCATGATCGGCAGCAGGCCGAGCACCACCAGGATCACGCCACCTGTGGCCACCACGTAGCGGCTCTTGACCCCGGTCACGGCTACCAGGCCGACGTTCTGGGCGAACGCGCTCTGGGTGAACGAGCCGAAGATCGGCGCCAGGATGCTCGAGGCCATGTCGGCGCGCAGGCCGTTGCCCAGGCGCTTTGAGTCGACCTTGGTATCGATGATCTCACCCACGGCGAGGATGTCGGCCGAGGTTTCCACCAGGGTCACCATGATCACGATGCACATCGACAGGATCGCGGCGATGTGGAATTCCGGCATGCCGAAATGGAACGGCGTGGGGAAGGCGAGCATCGGGCCCTCGGTGACCTTGCTGAAGTCGGCCATGCCCAGCGCCCAGGCGATCAGGGTGCCGACCACCATGGCCAGCAGGATCGACAGGCGCGAGATCGTCGCGCTGCCCAGCTTGCTCAGCAGCAGCACGATGGCGAAGGTCAGGGCTGCCAGGCCGATGTTGGCCACGCTGCCGAATTCCGGCGAGGCGCTGTTGCCACCCATCACCCAGCGAGCGGCCACGGGCATCAGGGTCAGGCCGATGGTGGTGATGACGATGCCGGTTACCAGCGGCGGGAAGAACTTGGTGATGCGCGAGAACACCGGGGTGATCAGAAAGCCGATCAGCGACGCCGCCATGACCGCGCCGAGCACGCCCGGCAGGCCACCGCCGCCCTCGCTGCTGAGGATTGCACCCATGGTTGCCACACCGGCGAACGACACGCCCTGCACCAGCGGCAACTGGCAGCCGAAGAACGGCAGGCCGAGGGTTTGCAGCAGGGTGGCCAGGCCACCGGCAAACAACGAAGCGGCGATCAGCATGCCGATTTCGGCACCGTTCAGGCCCGCGGCCTGCCCCAGGATCAGGGGTACCGCGACGATCCCCCCGTACATGGTCAGCACATGCTGCAGACCATAGGCCAGGTTGGCACCAAGGCCGAGGTTTTCATCCTCGGGGCGCTTGGCGGGAGACGTGCTAGGGGACGTAGTCATGGAGCAGGCTCTCTGTTTATTGTTGTGGTGCTACTGTAGACACTTCCTACAAATGATTGCCACAAGAATTGTATACAATATTTTGATCGGAGCGCGCACAAGAGCGCCCGCAAGGTGTGCGAGAACCCAATGCAGAAGGCGTACCAACTCGTCAGAGGCTGTGCTAGAGGGGTGTGTACAAAACGCTGCTACCCAGGCTTAAAGCTGTCTGGGTAGACAGGAAACACAAGGTGGGGAAGCCATTAGCTAGCTAAGAGATTTCATTATTCGATGAGTTCGCGCAGCTCACGCATCATTTCGGTGCTGTCGGCCACGTTCAATTCCACAAGACGGTGCAAATGGCTCATCGACTCAAGGTCGATGTACAGGCAGATGAAGCCCAGGCGGTGGGGTTCTTCGTGGCGCAGTTCGACCTGCATCTGTACCTCGGTCACTTCGTCGTTGAGCAGGATGTACGCTTCGAAATCCTGGGTCAGATCGGCATCCCAAGGTTCGGGGCATTCGACCAACAGGCCTTTGAGGGACAGATCGAGCAGTTTCACCTCCCAGCAACGTTCGCCCTGGCACAGCTTTGTCGGGGCGTCGAACTGGATGCGCTGGAAACGGCGGCGTTCGTCGTGATCGCTCATGGGGTAGATCCTCGCATAGGTCCTCAGGTGACATCCTGACTATAGTTAGAGTGGTATGTACATCAGGTACCGCAATCTGGCCGCAGAGGCTCTAGACCAAAGCAAGTGTGGCAATGCGCGATGACTCGCCCTAGACTCGATGGGCGGTCTTTTCCAATCCACCAGCTGGAAGCAAACCATGAACAACAATAATAGCCTGCTACGCCACATTCCGTGGTTGGCGCTGGCAGTCATAGGAGCCTGTGCGCTGGGTGTGGTTGCCCTGCGTCGCGGCGAGGCGATCAATGCCTTGTGGATCGTGGTCGCGGCAGTGGCCATCTACCTGGTCGCCTATCGCTACTACAGCCTGTTCATCGCCACCAAGGTGATGCAGCTCGACCCACGCCGTGCCACCCCGGCGGTGCTCAACAACGACGGCCTGGACTACGTCCCGACCAACAAACACATCCTCTTCGGTCACCACTTCGCCGCCATCGCTGGTGCAGGGCCCTTGGTCGGCCCGGTACTCGCCGCGCAGATGGGCTACCTGCCCGGTACGCTGTGGCTGATCGCCGGCGTGGTGCTGGCTGGTGCGGTGCAGGACTTCATGGTCCTGTTCCTGTCCACCCGCCGCAACGGCCGTTCGCTGGGCGACATGGTGCGCGAGGAGATGGGCCGCATCCCGGGTACCATCGCCCTGTTCGGCTGCTTCCTGATCATGATCATCATCCTCGCGGTGCTGGCGCTGATCGTGGTCAAGGCCCTGGCCGAAAGCCCGTGGGGCATGTTCACGGTGATGGCGACCATCCCGATCGCGATGTTCATGGGCATCTACATGCGCTACATCCGCCCGGGCCATATCGGTGAGATCTCGGTCATCGGCGTGGTGCTGCTGCTGGCTTCGATCTGGCTGGGGGGCCAGATTGCCGCAGACCCGACCTGGGGCCCGGCGTTCACCTTCACCGGCGTGCAGATCACCTGGATGCTGGTGGGCTATGGCTTTGTCGCCGCGGTACTGCCGGTATGGCTGGTACTGGCGCCACGTGACTACCTGTCGACCTTCCTCAAGATCGGCACCATCGTCGGCCTGGCCATCGGTATCCTGATCATCGCGCCCGAGCTGAAGATGCCGGCGCTGACCCAGTTCACCGACGGCACCGGCCCGGTGTGGAAGGGCACCCTGTTCCCGTTCCTGTTCATCACCATTGCCTGTGGCGCGGTGTCCGGCTTCCACGCGTTGATCTCCTCGGGGACCACGCCGAAGCTGCTGGACAACGAAACCAACGCCCGCTACATCGGCTACGGCGGCATGCTGATGGAATCGTTCGTTGCCATCATGGCCATGGTCGCCGCCTCGGTGATCGAGCCAGGCGTGTACTTCGCCATGAACAGCCCGGCCGCAGTGGTCGGTGCAGACGTGGCGTCGGTTGCGCAAACGGTGAGCAGCTGGGGCTTCCTGATCACCCCTGAGCAGCTCGAGGCCACCGCCCGCGACATTGGCGAGCACACCGTGCTGGCCCGTGCCGGTGGTGCGCCGACCCTGGCCGTGGGTATCGCGCAGATCCTGCACCAGGTGCTGCCGGGTGAAAACACCATGGCCTTCTGGTACCACTTCGCGATCCTGTTCGAGGCGCTGTTCATCCTCACCGCGGTAGACGCCGGCACCCGTGCCGGGCGCTTCATGCTGCAGGACCTGCTGGGCAGCTTCGTGCCGGCGCTCAAGCGCACCGAGTCGTGGACTGCCAACCTGATCGGTACTGCCGGCTGCGTGGCCCTGTGGGGCTACCTGCTGTACCAGGGCGTGATCGACCCGCTGGGTGGCATCAACACCCTGTGGCCGCTGTTCGGTATCTCCAACCAGATGCTGGCCGGTATCGCCCTGATGCTCGGCACCGTGGTGCTGATCAAGATGAAGCGTCAGCGCTACGTCTGGGTCACCCTGCTGCCGGCCGTGTGGCTGCTGATCTGCACCACCACCGCAGGCTTGATCAAGCTGTTCGACCCGAACCCGGCAGTCGGCTTCCTGGCCCTGGCCAAGAAGTACAGCACCGCGCTGGACGCCGGCCAGGTACTGGCCCCGGCCAAGGACATCGGGCAGATGCAGCACGTGATCTTCAACGCCTACACCAACGCCGGCCTGACCGTGCTGTTCCTGGTGGTGGTGTTCAGCGTGCTGTTCTTCGCTGTCAAGGTCGGTTTCGCCGCCCTCGGCCGCAAGGAGCGCACCGACAAGGAAACCCCGTTCCAGGCCCTGCCTGACGCTTGAGAGGACTGCTGCGATGTTCAACGACCTGGGTCGACTGGGTAAATACCTGGGGCAGGCAGCCCGCCTGATGATCGGCATGCCCGACTACGACAACTACGTCGAGCACATGCAGACCAAGCACCCGGACAAGCCGGTCATGACGTACGAGGAGTTCTTCCGCGAACGCCAGGAAGCGCGTTATGGCGGCAAGTCCGGGCCCAAGTGCTGTTGAGCCTCAAGCGTTAACCTGTCCCGGCCTCATCGCCGGCAAGCCGGCTCCCACAGGTACTCCACAGGCCTCAAGGTCTGTGCGGTACCTGTGGGAGCTGGCTTGCCGGCGATGAGGCCAGTGTTTTTTCCGCACAGGAGATGTTCTGCGTGCAGACGCCTATTCCCGTAACCGTACTCACTGGCTTCCTCGGTGCCGGCAAGACGACCTTGCTCAAGCACATGCTCAAGGCCGAGCACGGCCTGAAGATCGCCGTGATCGAAAACGAATTCAGCGAGGCCGGCATCGACAGCCAGCTGCTGGGCGACGAGCCGGTGCAGGTGATGACCCTGGCCAATGGCTGCGTGTGCTGCAGCATCCACGGCGACCTGACCCGCGCCTTGTACCTGCTGCTCGAACGCCTGGATGCCGGCGAGATCGCCTTCGACCGCCTGGTAATCGAATGCACCGGCCTGGCCGACCCGGCGCCAGTGGCACAGACCTTCTTCATCGACGAAGAGCTGCGTGAGCGCTACATCCTCGACGGCATCATCACCCTGGTCGATGCCGCCCACGCCGAGCTGCACCTGACCCAGACCATCGCCCAGGCCCAGGTCGGCTTTGCCGATCGCCTGCTGCTGAGCAAGACCGACCTGGTCGAGCCCGCTGCGGTCGAGGCCCTGCGCGAGCGCCTGGCCCGCATCAATGGCCGGGCTGCGATCCGCGTGGTCGAGCATGGTCGCATCGACCTGGCCGAGTTGCTGGATGTGCGTGGTTTCAACCTCAACCCCGATCTGGGCGCGAACCTGAAGCCAGCGCTACGCCCGCTGCTCAAGCCCGCTATTCCGGACCGGATCTCCACCTTGGTGCTGCGCACGGAAAGCGCGCTGGACATCGACCGCCTCAGCGACTTCATGAACGAACTGCTGGAAACCCACGGCAAGCAGCTGCTGCGCTACAAGGGCGTGCTGAACATTGCCGGTGAAGCGCGCAAGCTGGTGTTCCAGGGTGTGCTCAAACTCTATGGCTTCGACTGGGACGCCGAATGGGCCGAGGGTGAAACCCGCGAGAGCGTGATGGTGTTCATCGCCGACGAACTGCCCGAAGCTACGATTCGGGCTGGGTTCGAGGCGCTGGCTGCGGGCTGAGCTGACGCGGCGTCTGGGCCTGGAACCACTGCGGCCATGAGCTGCGGTGGCGTGTCTCGAGTTCGATGCACGGGATCAGGCGCTCGGTCAGCAGCGCCGTCTGCTGCACCGCCTTGGCGGTGCGGTACTTGACGCTGTGGATGCACTCACGGTCGCCGAACTCGCAGCGGTTCAGCGCGGTGCCGCCGCAGGGGCCGTTGGCCAGGCCCTTGGGGCAGGTTTCCGGGCAGATGTACAGGGTGTCTTCGAGGCGGCAGCGGCCGCAGGTGTCGCAGCCTACCAGCGGGTGCTTCACCGCGTGCTCCACCTTGTGCAGCACCTGCGCGCCAAGGCGGGTAGCCCACATCGGTTGGCGCACGGCCCAGCCAAATGCCTTGCTCAGGCCATTGCGGCGGCTGAACAGCAGCGAATGCATGCCGTGCATCAGGTGATAGCGCGCTTTCTCCTTGAACGAGGCATCGACCCGTGACTCGCCCTGGCGCCAGCTTGCCTGCGGCGGATGGAAGCTGACTGCCGGCAGGCCGGGCATCTGCCAGCTGGCCTGCCAGGCCGGCTCCCATTGTTCCAGTGTGTGGATTTGCGCCTGCCAATGCTCGATGCGTGCCTCCAGGGCCAGCAGTTGCTTGAGTTCGTGAACCCCCGACAGATGCACGCCGGCGTAGCCCATCAGCTTCACGCCGATGATCTGCAAGGCCAGGCGGTCGACGCTGCGCGCCTGGGCAAAGGCCTTGGACTGCGCCGCTTCCGCTTCCAGCATGTCGCGCATGGACGGCGTGACGGTCACGCCGGCCACGTGTTCGAGCATCGTCGCACGCCCGTGGGTGAGGCTCATCAGGCAGGCCAGCATCGGCCTGGGCGCGGCCTGGCGGTTCATCCAGTGCATGGCTTCCTGGTGTTTGCTGGCATCGAAACCCAGTTGCAGGGTGAGGAAGTCGGCGCCCGCCGCCAGTTTTTTCTCGGCCTTGAAGTATTGCGCGCCGCCTTCTTCCTCGCAGTACTTGAACGGGTTGAGCGCAGCGCCAAGCAGCCAGTGCGGGCAGGCCTGGCGGGCGATCTGCAGGGCTGCGACCGATTCCAGGTAGCGCACCGGCCGCTGGCCGGGCTGGTGGCCCGGCAGGCGGTCACCGGTGAGCAGCAACAGCTGGTCGAGGCCGGCGGCATCCATGCGTTGCAGTTGGGCGAGCAGGTGGTGGCGTTCGCGGTCCTTGCCGGAGAAGTGCGGCAGGGCGGGTACCCGGTTGCTGAACGATGCGAGGGCGTCCAGTGGCGACATGTCCAGCGGGCTGCCGACGCGGTCGCCGATGGCCACGGTCATCGGCCAGCCACACAGGTGCGCACGGGCCAGGATCGCGTCCATGGCGGCGAAGCGTTCTGCGGAGGGCTTGGGAACGAACTCCATGACGCAGACGAAGGTGTTTTCGCGCAGCGCGGTTTTCAGCAGGCTCATGGGGCCGGGTACCTGGTTTGGTCAGGGTGGCATTGTGCGGCAGAAGACGGGTGGGGTCATGTCCGGATGCGCAGGGTGGTGCTCTGAATGAGACATCCGGGTTTGCCTGTGCCGGCCCTTTCGCGGCTAAAGCCGCTCCCACAGGGTGGCGCGGTACCTGTAGGAGCGGCTTTAGCCGCGAAAGGGCCGGCACAGGCAGCACAACAACATGAACATGAGAAAACCTTGAGTTCATCTCAAATTTAATGAGTTTGTCTCAAGATGCCAGCGCCCGGAAAATCCCCTCATTCATTTATGCATGCTGAGGGACAAGACATGGCACTGGCACACAACCTGGGCTTTCCACGTATCGGCCGCGACCGCGAGCTGAAAAAGGCCCAGGAAGCCTTCTGGAAGGGTGAACTCGACGAAGCCGGCCTGCGTGCCGTCGGCCGCGAGCTGCGTGCCCGCCACTGGCAGGTGCAGAAAGACGCCGGCATCGAACTGCTGCCGGTCGGCGACTTCGCCTGGTACGACCAGGTGCTGACCCACTCGCTGACCTTCGGCGTGATCCCGCAGCGCTTTCGCAGCCACGACGCTGCCGGGCCCACCCTGCAGACCCTGTTCGCCATGGCCCGTGGCGCTGTGGGTGACAGCTGCTGCGGCGGCGCGCACGCCCAGGAAATGACCAAGTGGTTCGACACCAACTACCACTACCTGGTCCCCGAATTCACCGCCGACCAGCAGTTCGCCCTGAGCTGGGAGCAGCTGTTCGAAGAAGTGGCAGAAGCCCAGGCCCTGGGCCACGCGGTCAAGCCGGTGGTTATCGGCCCGCTGACCTACCTGTGGCTGGGCAAGGCCAAGGGTGACGATTTCGACAAGCTGGAGCTGCTCGACCGCCTGCTGCCGCTGTATGACCAGATCCTCAACCGCCTGGCTGCCCAAGGCGTGGAATGGGTGCAGATCGATGAGCCGATCCTGGCCCTGGACCTGCCTCAGGACTGGAAGAATGCCTACGAGCGCGTCTACAACATCCTTCAGCGGGCGCCACTGAAGAAGCTGATCGCCACCTACTTCGGCGGCCTGGAAGACAACCTGGGCCTGGCCGCCAACCTGCCGGTCGATGGCCTGCACATCGACCTGGTACGTGCGCCTGAGCAGTACCCGACCATCCTCGACCGCCTGCCGGCCTACAAGGTGCTGTCGCTGGGCCTGGTCAACGGCCGCAACGTCTGGCGCTGCGACCTGGAAACGGCGCTGGAGGTACTGCGCCATGCCCATGAGCGCCTGGGTGAGCGGCTGTGGGTGGCGCCATCCTGCTCGCTGCTGCACAGCCCGGTGGACCTGGACCGTGAAGACCAGCTCGATGCCGAACTGCACAGCTGGCTTGCCTTCGCCGTGCAGAAATGCCAGGAAGTAGCGCTGCTGGCCAAGGCCATCAATGCCCCACAAGCCGACGACGTGGCCGCCGCATTGGCCCAGAGCCAGGCTGTGCAGGCCAGCCGCGCCGCTTCGCCGCGTATTCACAAGCCGGCCGTGCAGGCCCGCCTGGCGGCCATCAAGCCCGCTGATAGCCAGCGTCAGTCGGCGTTTGCCCAACGTATCGTCAAGCAACGTGCGGGGCTCGACCTGCCGGCGTTCCCGACCACCACCATCGGTTCGTTCCCGCAGACCTCGGCGATTCGCCTGGCACGCCAGGCCTACAGGCAGGGCAAGCTGACCGAGGCCGATTACGTCGAGGCCATGCACAGCGAGATCCGCCATGCGGTGAAAACCCAGGAGGACCTGGGCCTGGATGTGCTGGTGCACGGCGAGGCTGAGCGCAACGACATGGTCGAGTACTTCGCCGAGCAGATCGATGGCTATGTGTTCACCCGCTTCGGCTGGGTGCAGAGCTATGGTTCGCGCTGCGTGAAGCCTGCGGTGATCGTTGGCGACCTGAGCCGGCCGAAGGCCATGACCGTGGAATGGATAAAGTACGCCCAGGGCCTGACCAGCAAGGTGATGAAGGGCATGCTGACCGGCCCGGTGACCATGCTGATGTGGTCGTTCCCGCGTGAAGACGTGAGCCGCGAAGTGCAGGCGCGCCAACTGGCGCTGGCGATCCGCGACGAAGTGGTCGACCTGGAAGCAGCGGGTATCAGGATCGTGCAGATCGACGAAGCGGCCTTCCGTGAAGGCCTGCCGCTGCGCCACGGCGCCTGGGCCCATTACCTGGAGTGGGCCACCGAGGCCTTCCGCCTGTGTGCCTCGGGGGTGCGTGACGAAACCCAGATCCACACCCACATGTGCTACAGCGAGTTCAACGACGTGATCGAGTCGATCGCGGCGATGGATGCCGACGTGATCACCATCGAGACCTCGCGGTCCGACATGGAGCTGCTGGCGGCCTTCGAGCGGTTCGCCTACCCCAACGAGATCGGTCCGGGTGTGTATGACATTCACTCGCCACGGGTGCCGACCCGTGAGGAAATGGTCAAGCTGCTGCGCAAGGCTGCCCGGCGTATCCCGGCCGAGCGCCTGTGGGTCAACCCGGATTGCGGGCTGAAGACCCGTGGCTGGCCGGAGACCGAGGCAGCGCTGGTGAACATGGTCGCAGCTGCCCGCGAGCTGCGTGCCACTGCCTGATTTTTCGCTGCCTGTACCGGCCCTTTCGCGGGTAAACCCGCTCCCACAGGGCCCCCACTGGATTCAGCCTCAGTGGGGCCCTGTGGGAGCGGGCAAGCCCGCGAAGAGGCCGGGCCTGCTTGAATCAGCCCGAGATCAACGCTCGATTGCCAAGGCCACGCCTTGCCCGCCACCAATGCACAGGGTTGCCAGGCCTTTCCTGGCGTCCCGCTTGATCATCTCGTGCAGCAGGGTCACCAGCACCCGGCACCCGGACGCACCAATCGGGTGGCCAAGGGCAATCGCCCCGCCATTCACGTTGACCCGCGCGGCATCCCATTCCAGCGCCTTGCCCACGGCTAGCGCCTGCGCGGCAAAGGCTTCGTTGGCTTCGATCAGGTCCAGTTCAGCCAATTGCCAGCCGGCCTTGTCCAGGCAGCGCTGGGTGGCCGAAACCGGGCCGATGCCCATGATCGCCGGGTCTACACCAGCACTGGCATAAGCCGCGATCCTGGCCAGCACCGGCAGGCCCAGGGCCTTGGCCTTGGCGGCGCTCATCAGCAGCACGGCGGCGGCGCCGTCATTCAGGCTCGAGGCGTTGCCGGCGGTGACGCTGCCATCCTTCTTGAACGCCGGGCGCAGTTTGCCCAGGGATTCGGCGGTGGTGTCCGGGCGTGGCTGCTCGTCCCGCGCGAACACCTTGGGTTCTCCCTTTTTCTGCGGCAGCACGATCGGGGTGATTTCATCATCGAAGCGGCCGGCCTCCATCGCCGCTACCGCCTTGCGCTGCGACTCGGCGGCAAAGGCATCCTGCTGCTCACGGCTGAGGCCGTACTGGTCCACCAGGTTTTCGGCAGTGATACCCATGTGGTAGTCGTTGAAGGCATCCCACAGGCCGTCGGTGATCATACTGTCGATCAGCTGGCCATGGCCCATGCGCTGGCCGGTGCGGGCCGACGGCATCACGTAGGGGGCAAGGCTCATGTTCTCCTGGCCGCCGGCGATGACTACCTCGGCGTCACCGCAACGGATGGCCTGAGCGGCCAGGTGCAGTGCCTTCAGGCCCGAGCCGCAAACCTTGTTCAGGGTCATTGCCGGTACGCTGAAGGGCAGGCCGGCCTTGATCGCGGCCTGGCGTGCCGGGTTCTGCCCGGCACCGGCGGTAAGCACTTGGCCGAGGATGACTTCGTCGACCTGCTCCGGGGCCAGCCCGGTCTGCTCCAGCAGGCGCTTGATCACGGCGGCACCCAGGTCTACTGCAGGCACAGTGGCCAAGGCGCCCTGGAAGCTGCCGATGGCGGTGCGGGTTGCGGCGACGATGACCACGTCGTTCATGTTGTTGTTCTCCGTGCGATGGGCGTAGTGCCTCAAGCATCGGTGGCTTTGGCTCATTTGTTAAGTTTGTTTTTCTTTGCGATTGATGTGTAAAGCAAATGAATGAGCGTAAAGCGGCATGCAGAACTATGCTGAGGGATGCGCTTTTACACTCATCTGAATGGAGTTCATGCCCATGCGTACATTGATCGCCATGACCCTCTTGATCGCCAGCAGCACTGCATTCGCCGCAACCGAATGCACCACCGCTGACAAAAGCACCTGGCAGGATCAGGAAAAATTCCAGGCGCAGCTCAAGGAGCAGGGCTACAAGATCAACAAGTTCAAGGTCACCAAGGGTAACTGCTACGAGATCTACGGTTTCGACAAGGATGGCAAGAAGGTCGAGATCTACCATGACCCAGTGACGGGCAAGGCAGTCAAGACCGAGTACCACGATTGAACAGCGACGGCACGGTACAGCTGTGGGACCCCCTGCTGCGGCTGTGTCACTGGTCGATCGCCGTGGTGTTCTTCGCCAACTACTTCTTCAACGAAGAGGGTGAAGACTGGCACCAGTGGCTGGGTTACTACGCACTGGCCGTTGTGGTGGTGCGTGTGATCTGGGGCTTTGTCGGGCCACGCAGCGCGCGTTGGGCCGACTTCTGGCCAACCCCGGCAAGCCTGGTCGGGCATGCCCGGGCGCTGCTGCATGGGGAGCTTGACCATCACATGGGGCATTCGCCGATTGGCGCCCTGGTGATGGTGCTGATGCTGACCTGCATTGCCGGTCTGGGCCTTACCGGGTGGGCGTCGCAGGAGGTGGACGCGCTGTTTGGTGTCGACTGGCCGATGGACCTGCACAGCTGGCTGGCCAACGCGCTGCTGGTGCTGGTTTGCGTGCATGTGCTGGCGGCCATCTACGAGAGCGTGCGCATGCGGGAAAACCTGCCGTGGTCGATGATCACGGGGCGCCGTCGGCACCGCGATTGACTGTGGCGGCCTCTTCGCGGGCAAGCCCGCTCCCACAGGGACTGTACAAAACTCAAGGTTTGCGCAGTACCTGTGGGAGCGGGTTTACCCGCGAAGAGGCCAGCACAGGCAACTCTGCTACACAGCCGGGCACTGATGGGTCACACAGTGAATCCCCCCGCCCCCCGCAGCAATGGCATCGATATCCAGCTGCACGATATCCCGCCCCGGATACAACGCCGCCAGCAGCCCCCGCGCTTTCTCGTCCGCTGCCCCATCGCCAAACTGTGGCGCAATGATCGCGCCATTGATCACGAAGTAGTTGATGTACCCAGCGGCAAAGTCGTCATTGCCTTTGCTGAACCTGTTGCGCCGCCCGTGCAGCGGCGGCGACACGACATGCACCTGCAACCTGCGGCCCTCGGCATCGGTGGCCCGCTTGAGGATCTCCAGATGCTTGCGCGTCACGGCGTAGTCATACGAGTCCGGGTCGTTATCCAGGTTGGCAATCACCACCCCCGGCCTGACGAAGCGGGCATAAAAGTCCACGTGCCCGTCGGTGATGTCCTGGCCGGCGATGCCCGGTAGCCAGATGATCTTGCTCAGCCCCAGGCGCTCCTTGAGCTCCGCCTCGACCTCGGCCTTGCTCCAGCCCTTGTTGCGGTTGGCGTTGACCCAGCTGCTCTCGGTCATGATGCCCGTGCCGTGGCCGTCCACCTCTATGGCGCCGCCTTCACCCACCAGGTCGCTGCGCTGGTAGCGGGCGCCAGCCAGCGTGGTTACGCGCCTGGCCAGTTGGGCATCGTTGAGGTGACGTTGCTTGTTGCCCCAGCCATTGAAGTTGAAGTCCACCGCCGCCAGGGCTCCGTCATCATCGACGACGAAGTTGGCGCCGATGTCGCGCATCCAGATGTCGTCCAGCTCGCACTCGACGAAACTTGTGCGCTGGCTGGCACAGTGTTGCTCGGCCAGCTCGCGCTCGCTGGCCCGGCAGAACACCGTCACTGGCTGATAGCGCGCGATGGCCTGGGCGATGCGACCGAGGGCGGCCTGCACATCGGCGGTGAAGTCCTCCCAGATCGCATCCTGGGCGCCGAAGGCGATGAATGCGCGTTGCTGCGGCTCGCCTTCGTCCGGCATGAACCAGCGCACCGGTTCTTCGGCGCGGGCCAGGCCCAGCGGCAGGCCGAGGCTGGCACCGAGGCCGGCGGCCAGCGAAAGTTGCAGGAAGGTTCTACGGCTTGGCATGGCTCAGTCCTGTGCAGTCTTGAAGCGGGTCCACACGCGCATGCGTGCACGCATGTCGGCCTGTGGGATATCGCGGCCCGGGATCAGCCGGGCATAGGTGGCTTGGTCGAGGTAGATATCAGGGTTGTCGCGCATGCGCGGGTCCACTGCCTGGCGTGCCTTGGCGCTGGCGGTAGGGTAACCGGTGAAGTTGCTGATGGCCGCCATGTTCGCCGGGCGCATGACGAAGTTGATGAAACGATAGGCGTATTCCGGGTGCTTGGCATCGGCCGGGATGGCCATGGTATCCATCCATACCGTGGTGCCTTGGCGCGGCACGCGGTACTGGAAGTCGAGATGCTTGCCCGCGGCGTCGGCGGTACGCTGCGCCTGGATCACGTCGCCACTGTAGCCCAGTGACAGGCACAGGTTCTCGTTGACCAGTTCGGTCACTGGTTGCGACTGGAACTTGCGCACGTACGGGCGAATCGCCTTGAGCAGTTCGCTGGCTGCGGCCAGGTCTTCGCGTTTGGCACTGCGTGGCTCGCGGCCCAGGTAGTTGAGGACCACTGCCAGCACTTCGTCGGGCGAATCGATGACTGAAATACCGCAGTCGGCGAATCTGGCGGCCAGCTCCGGCTTGAACAGCAGGTCGAGGTTGTCCAGCGGTGCATCGGGCATGCGCTGGCGGACTTTGTCGGCATTCACCGTCAGGCCGATGGTGCCCCAGGTGTAGGGCACGGTCGCCTGGCTGGCCTTGGGGTACCGGGCGTGCAGCTGACGCAGCCCGGGCTCGATGTCGTCCAGGGCCTCCAGGCGGCTGTGGTCCAGTGGCTGCAGGCTGCCGGCGCGCATCAGGCGCTCGGCAACGGTATCACCGGGGAAGACCAGGTCGTAGCCACTGCGCCCGGACATCAGCTTGGCCTCGAGCACTTCGCTGCCATCCATCACGTCGTAGATCACCTGGATGCCGGTTTCGGCCGTGAACTGCTTGAGGGTGTCCTCGGCAAAATAGTCGGCCCAGTTGTACAGGCGCAGCACGGGCTGCTCGGCCTGAGCCTGGCAGGCGCAGACGGCCAGCGCCAAGGCGGCCAGAATGTGGCGTTTCATGCTCATGCCCTCAGGGTGTGTGGGTGGGTGCCGTCCAGGGTCAGCAGCGGTGCGTACATCTCCGGGCGGCGATCGCGGTAGATGCCCCAGCTCAGGCGGTCTTCCCGCATGCCGGCCAGATCCAGGTCGTGCAGCCAGATGCCACTGCTGTCGCGGTCGGCTTCGGCGAGCATGGCGCCCTTGTGGTCGCAGATGAACGACGAGCCATAGAAGCGCATGGCCAACGATGCGTCGCTGGCTGCGACTTCTTCGCCCACGCGATTGGCCGCCACCACCGGCAACAGGTTGGCGGCGGCGTGGCCGCGCATGGCCACCTGCCAGTGGTCGCGCGAGTCCAGTTCGGCACAGCCGGGCTCGGAGCCGATGGCGGTGGGGAACAGCAGCACTTCGGCGCCCATCAGTGCCAGGCAGCGGGCGGTCTCGGGGAACCACTGGTCCCAGCAGATGCCGATGCCCAGGCGGCCGAAGGCGGTGTCCCAGACCTTGAAGCCGGTATCGCCGGGGCTGAAGTATTCCTTTTCCTGGTAGCCGATGGCGTTGGGGATGTGGGTCTTGCGGTAGACGCCAAGCAGGCGGCCATCGGCATCGGCCACGGTCAGCGAGTTGAAGAAGGCATTGCCGGCGCGCTCGTACCAGCTCAGCGGCAGCACCACGCCCAGCTCGCCGGCCAGTGCGGCGAAGCGCTGCAGGATCGGGCTGGCGGGGTAGGGCTGGGCGAGGGCCTGGTGCTGGTGGTCCTGTTCGATGCAGAAGTACGGGGTGGCGAACAGCTCCTGCAGCAGGATCACCTGGGCCCCCTTGGCGGCAGCCTGGCGAACCAGCTGTTCGGCGCGGTCGAGGTTGCCTGGCAGGTCCCAGCTGCATGGCATCTGGGTGGTGGCGATGCGTAGCAGACTCATGGCTGCACCTCGGGTTGTTGCTGGGTGATGCAATGAATGCCGCCACCGCCATGGGCGATGTGGTCGATGCGCACCGGTACGATCTCCCGGCCCGGGAAGGCGTGGGCCAGTTGCGCGGCGGCTTCCTGGTCGGCGGCGATGCCGTAGGCCGGCATGATGATCGCGCCGTTGGCGATGTAGAAGTTGGTGTAAGAGGCGCAGAATACCTCGGCGTCCTGGTCGACGGCGGCGCTGGCTTCATACAGGTCGAGCAGCTCGAAGTGCCGGCCTTGCGCGTCGGTGGCCAGTTCCAGGGCGCGGCGGTTTTCCCGCACGACTTCGGCGTACACCGAATGCTGGTCATGGGTGGCGTCGACCAGCAGCACGCCAGGGCGGGCGAAGGCGCATACACCGTCGACGTGGCCGTCGGTCATGTCGCCGGTGATGTATTGTGGGTCGCCCGGTAGCCAGATGGTCTTGCGGATGCCCAGGTAGCGAGCGAAGCAGGCCTCGAACTCGGCCTTGCTCACGCCAGGGTTGCGGTTGGGGTTGAGCAGCACCGACTCGGTGGTGATCAGGGTGCCTTCGCCGTCCACATGAATCGCGCCGCCTTCGTTGCACAGCGCCGTGCTGAAGCCATCCAGGCCCAGGTGGTCGAGGATGCGCCGGCCGAGGCTGCGGTCCTGGCCGTGTTGCGACTTGCCTCCCCAGGCGTTGAAGCGCCAGCTCAGGCCGGCCAGGCCATGTTGAGGGTGGCAGACGAAGCTTGGGCCGCTGTCCCGGCACCAGCTGTCGTCCACGGCCATTTCGACCAGTTCGATATTGGCGCCGCAGAGGGCACGTGCGCTCTGCAAGGCCGACGGGTCGACCACCATCTTCACCGGCTCGAAACGGGCGATGGCCGCCGCGACCCGGGCGTAGTCCTGCTGTACGTCGGCCAGGCGCACGTGCCAGCCGCTTTCCCACAGGGCCTGGTTGTGTGGCCAGACCATCCAGGTGGCAGCGTGGCGGGCCCATTCGGCGGGCATGCGCCAGCCGCTGTCGAGGGACAGGTGCATAGTGAACTCCGATCAATTAAGGATTTTTATCAACGAAGCCCGCCGTCGCGGGTGTTGATGTCCATGCTATGGCTAGGCTTGGCCTGCGACAAACGATAGATTTAGCGCACATCTGATCAGCAGGGCTTATCAATCATGCTCAAAAACTGGCCACCCCTGAATGCCCTGCGCGGCTTCGAAGCCGCTGCGCGGCTGGGCAGCTTCCACAAGGCCGCCGAAGCGCTGAACCTGACCCAGTCGGCCATCAGCCAGCAGATTCGCAGCCTGGAAACCTACCTGGAGCAGCCGCTGTTCCACCGCAGTGGCCGCAGCGTGAGCCTGACCGACGCCGGGCACGACCTGCTCAGCACCACGCAGTCGCTGCTGCAGCACCTGGCGGTGGGCATTCGCCGGCTCGACCAGTACCGCAAGCCCAACCAACTGGTGGTCAACACCAGCCCGGCCTTTGCCAGGCACTGGCTGCTGCCGCGGCTGGCCGACTTTCACCAGCGCTGCCCGGATGTCGACTTGTGGTTGTTCACCAGTTTCGAGGTGCCGGACATGGCGACCGAGACCATCGACCTGGCCATCCGCGACGACCTCAGTGCCCAGGCCGAGTGCAGCTTCAACGTGCTGCACCAGGACCAGCTGTTCCCGGCCTGCCACCCGGCGTTGCTGCAAACGCCGATGTCGCGGCGCACCACCTTGCATGGCGAGCGCGAGATGGACTGGAGCCACTGGCAGCTGGAGGGTGGCGAGGATGTGGGGCAGCAGGGCAAGGGGCTGAACTTTTCCGACCCCGGGCTGCTGCTGGATGCGGCGAGCGAGGGGTTGGGGGTGGCCCTGGTCAGCCAGTTGCTGGCGCGGCGGGCGGTGGAGGAGGGGCGTTTGCAGGCTTTGTCGGCGCAGCGCGTGCGTGGGCCGGCGTGGGCGTGCCTGGTGCATCGGGATAGCCAGGATGATCCGCTGGCCCGGCAGTTCCTGGAATGGCTGAAAGGGGCTCTCTTGTCAGATTGATGTTGCCTGCACTGGCCCTATCGCCGGCAAGCCAGCTCCCACAGGTCCCTCACAGGGCTCAAGTTTTGCGCCGTCTTTGTGGGAGCTGGCTTGCCGGCGATAGGGCCGGTACAGGTAATCCACCGTTTTGCATCCCCAAGATCACCCCGTAATATGTGTCGGATAACCTGCGGGGGTAGTCTCACCCTCTGATCAACCGGAATCGCCCATGGCGGCGCTTCCCCCGGCATAAACCTGACGAGGTACAGACATTGGCCATCATTCATCCTAAGGTCCGCGGTTTCATCTGCACCACGACTCACCCGAAGGGCTGCGAGCTCAACGTCCGTGACCAGATCGAAGCCACCCGCAAGCTGGGCGTGCGCGAGGATGGCCCGAAGAAGGTCCTGGTCATCGGTGCTTCCAGCGGCTACGGCCTGGCAGCCCGCATCACCGCGGCGTTCGGCTTCAAGGCCGACACCCTGGGCGTGTTCTTCGAAAAACCAGGCACCGAGACCAAGGCCGGCACCGCTGGCTGGTACAACGCTGCAGCCTTCGACAAGTTCGCCAAGGCCGAAGGCCTGTACAGCAAGTCGATCAATGGTGACGCTTTCTCCGACGAAGCCCGTGCCAAGGTCATCGAACTGATCAAGAACGAAATGGGCGGCAAGGTCGACCTGGTCATCTACTCGCTGGCCTCGCCAGTGCGCAAGCTGCCGCAGACCGGTGAACTGGTGCGTTCGGCCCTGAAGCCGATCGGCCAGCCGTACAAGTCGACCGCCATCGACACCAACAAGGACACCATCATCGAGGCCAGCATCGAGCCGGCTACCGAGCAGGAAATTGCCGACACCGTCACCGTCATGGGTGGCCAGGACTGGCAGCTGTGGATCGACGCCCTGGCTGGCGCCAACGTGCTGGCCGAAGGTGCCCGCACCGTGGCCTTCAGCTACATCGGCAGCGATATCACCTGGCCGATCTACTGGCACGGTGCGCTGGGCCAGGCCAAGCAGGACCTGGACGAAACCGCCCTGCGCCTGGACAAGAAACTGGCCGGTGAAGTCAAGGGCGGCGCCAACGTGGCGGTGCTGAAGTCGGTGGTTACCCAGGCCAGCTCGGCCATCCCGGTGATGCCGCTGTACCTGTCCATGGTGTTCAAGATCATGCAGGAGAAGGGTGTTCACGAAGGCACCCAGGACCAGCTGGACCGCATGTATCGCGACCGCATGTACCGTGCCGACGGCGCGCCGGCCGAGGTCGACGAGAAGGGCCGCCTGCGCCTGGACGACTGGGAACTGCGTGATGACGTGCAGGACGCCTGCAAGGCGCTGTGGCCACAGGTGACCACCGAGAACCTGTTCGAGCTGACCGACTATGCCGGCTACAAGAAGCAGTTCCTCAACCTGTTCGGCTTCGAGCGCGCTGACGTCAACTACGACGAAGACGTGGCTACCGATGTGAAGTTCGACTGCGTCGAGCTGTAATCGCTGTCGGCCTGTACCGGCCCTTTCGCGGGTAAACCCGCTCCCACAGGGATCCCTTTTAACTTGAGGGAAATGGAGTACCTGTAGGAGCGGGTTTACCCGCGAAGAGGCCGGTACAGGCTATAAAATCTTTGCTAGCTTTGGCGCACAACAACAGGGAATGTGCCATGAGCAGCCTCACCCAACCCGCCACTGCCTTTCGCCACACCGCAGCCGACGGCTACAGCCTCGGCGGCTTCCGCTGGCGCCACGCCCGACCTGACCCCCAGCGCCCGCTGGTGATCATCAACGCTGCCACCTCGGTACGCTGCCGCTACTACTCGCGTTTCGCCGACTACCTGTTCGCCCAAGGTTGCGATGTGCTGACCTACGACTACCGTGGCATCGGCGAATCCCGCCCGGCCTCGCTGCGTGGCTTCCAGGCATCCTGGAGCGACTGGGGCCGGCTGGATTTCGAAGCCATGCTGGTGCACGCCGCAGAACATTTCCCCGACCAGCCGGTGGACGTGGTGGGGCACAGTTTTGGCGGCTGCGCAGTGGGGCTGGCACCGTCGGCGAGCAAGGTTCGCCGGGTGGTGATGGTTGGCGCGCAATTCGCCTATTGGCGCGATTACGCGGCTGACCAGCGTTGGCAACTGTTCGGCAAGTGGCATGTGGTAATGCCGCTGCTCACCCGGGTGTTCGGTTACTTTCCCGGCAAGCGCCTGGGTTGGCTGGAGGACACGCCATCCGGCGTGGTGCACGACTGGACCACCCGTACCCCGCGCTATGAGCACCGACCCAGCGGGCGTGCACTGGAGGCACTACCATTCGCCCAGGTGCGGGCGGCGACGCTGGCCATCAGCCTGACCGATGACCCCTTTGGTACCGTGGCAGCGACCGAGCGTTTGCTGGGTTATCTGCAGGGCGCCGAGCGTCAGCACCTGCGCATTGCGCCTGTGGATATCTCGGTCGATGAAATTGGCCATTTCGCGTTCTTCCATGACCGCTTTCGCGAAAGTTTGTGGCCGGTGGCCTTGCAGTGGTTGCGGCAGGGTGGGTTGGCGGGTGGGGTGCCGGGAACCATCATGGATTGATAGTGGGTTGGAGAATCTGGGGCTGCCTTGCAGCCCTTTCGCGACGCAAGGCCGCTCCCACAAGGGATCGCATTTCTTCTGTGGGAGCGGCCTTGCGTCGCGAAAGGGCCGCGGAGCGGCCCCAAAATCTCAAGCCTTGCGCGCAAGCGGCAGCTCGGCAAACTTGACGCCCGCCAGCCCATGCTTGATCAGCGCACGGATATTGCCATGGTCGCTGCCCTCGGGCGTGGCCACCACGTCACGGTAGTGCTCACCAAAGGCCAGCAGCGCTTCCTGGTCACTCAGCCCTTCCAGCAGTGCCAGGCCCAGGGTCTTGCACGAACCTTCGTTCTGCCCGGCCGCATTCGCCACGCCGCCATTGTCGAAGGCCTGTGGCTGGTAGCTGTAGTTGTCGGCAATGAACGCCAGGGTGTCGGCAAACACGTGTTGGCCGCTGGCCAGGCTGGCGCGCAGGGTGTTCAGGTCAGTCACGGGGTTTTCCTTTTTCGAACGCCGCTTGTTGGTCGGCGCTGGCTTCTTTCTGGTATTGGGCTTTCCACTCGGCGTAAGGCATGCCGTACACCGCTTCGCGGGCGTCATCCAGGCTCAGGTCGAGCTGGCGCTCGTCAGCCGCGGCCTTGTACCACTTGGACAGGCAGTTGCGGCAGAAGCCGGACAGGTTCATCAGGTCGATGTTCTGCACGTCGGTGCGCTTCTGCAGGTGTTCGACCAGGCGCCGGAACGCGGCGGCCTCGAGTTCGAGCTGTTGCTGTGGGGTCATGGGCTTCTCTCAGGTCATGCGGTTCTTCAGGTGGCGGCCACCGTTGATGACCACCTGGCTGCCGGTGCTGTACTGGCTGGCGAGCAGGTACTTGACCGTCTCGATCAGCGGGCCGGCGCCGGGTTCGAACTCCAGCAGGGCCTTTTTCAGGGTCTGCTGGCGGTAGGTTTCGTCACCTCCTTCCTTGAGGATCAGCAGCCCCGGCAGGATACCGTTCACATGCACCTTGGGCGCATATTTTTCGGCGAACGACAGCACCATGTTCTGCAACGCGGCCTTGGTCGCGGCGTAGCCGATGTGGCTTTTGCTGCCGCGTGAAGAGGTTTCGTCGCAAATGTGGATGATGTCGGCCTTTTCCACCTTGGCCAGCAGGTCGCCAAGGGCCAGGTTGAGGTGGTAGGGCGCTTCGACGTGCAGGCGGAACATGGTCTCGAGGTTGTCGAGGCCATCGTCGAGCCACAGCGAGGCGTTGTGGATGATCGCGCGCAGGCCGTCGTAATGGTTGTGCAGATACTCGATCAGGGCCTGGCGGTCGGCCGCCTGGCACAGGTCGGCCTGGAACTGCACGATATTCGGGTGGGCCGCCTGTGGCTGGACGCTGCGGCTGGCACTGACCACCGTATGGCCGGCCTGTGCCAGTTCAAGGGCCAGGGCCAGCCCGACGCGCTGGCTGGCTCCGGTAACGAGAATGGGGCTGTTCATGTTCGGGGCGGTCAACTTGTCTGTCCTTTGATTGCCGCCCAGCATACCCGAACTGTCTACCGCGTGTACGGCCTGGCCTCAGCGGCTGCGCAGGGCGCCAGCCGGGGCCGGGGATGCATGCAGCCAGCCGGCCAGCAGGCGGGTGGAAAGGGGGATGAACAGGTAGACCATCACCGGCGTCAGGCCCAGGGTGCTGAGCAGTACCCGGGGTAGCAGGTCCAGTGCTGGCAGCCAGTGGCCGAACACCAGGTTGAACACCAGCGAGACCGGGAAGAAGGCAAGCCAAATGGCCACGGCCTGCTTCCAGCGTGGCGGTTTTTGCACCATATTGGTGCCAAACCAGTCGTCGATGCCGCTTACGCGCGCCTCTTTGGGGCGTTCGAACAAGCCGTTGCCGCGCTGCAACCAGGCCCGGCGCGAGGCGGAATGCTCCCAGGCATGCAGGGTCGGCTCGTCGCTGAAACGGAAAATGATCTGGAATTCGTCGCTGTCGCGGGGTGGCGCCAGGATGCCCGAGCCAAGGTAGCCGGGGAAGTCGGTGGCCAGCTGTTCGCCTTCATGCAGCCAGGCCAGCAGGTCCTGGTAGCGGCCATGGGCGGCGCGGCGCGACACCATCAGGGTGACGGGTGGGGTAGACATCGTGTATCTCCTGGCAACGGGGCTGGCGGGTAGCCGGCCCCTTTGGCTGTGTCGCCCGGGGTGGTGGGCGACGCAGGCGTGCATGCAAGAATCGGGCGCGGATTATCGCCCATGTGCGATCTTCGGCAACTGTCAGCCGGCAAACGGTTGCCGTAGTAGACTAGGTGTTCAACTTGGGCACACAGGGTACCCCTTGCAGATGAACGAACAGGGACTGAACCCGGTAATCGATGCGAGCCTCGCGCAGCAGGACCTGTTTCCGATCCGTGAGGTTTCCCGCCTGACCGGCGTCAATGCCGTGACCTTGCGCGCCTGGGAGCGCCGCCATGGCCTGATCCAGCCAACCCGCACCGACAGTGGTCACCGCCTGTACTCCCAGGCCGACATCGATGACATCCGCCGCATCCTTGGCTGGCTGGAGCGCGGCGTGGCGGTAAGCAAGGTCGCCAGCATCCTCGCCCGCGACCATGCCCTAGCTGGGCAGGCAGGTGGCGCGACGGGCGCCTGGGTGCGCTGGCAGCAGCAGATCCGCCAGGCGCTGCAACGTTTTGACCTGGCCAGCCTGGACCGCCTGTTCGACGAGGTGTTTGCCGCTTGCACACTGGACCAGGTATTCAGCGAAGTGTTCATGCCGGTGTGGCATGACCTGGCGGTCGGGCAGGGCGGCTACGGGCAGGCCAGCGAATGGCTGTTCCTCGATCAGTTCCTGCGTGGCCGGGTGTTGGCCCGCTTGCAACTTGCCCGTGCACCGCGCAGCCGCATGGTGCTGCTGGCGCCGTTGCCGGGGCAGTGCCACGAACTGGAGTTGCTGGTGACCAGCCTGATCCTGAGCAGTGATGAATTTGGCGTGACGCCACTGGCGAGCGGGCAGCCGCTGGCAGAACTGGCACTGGTCTGCGAGCGCCTGAAGCCGGATGCCCTGGTGCTGTTCTCCCACCAGCCGCCCACGGCGGAACTCACCCGGCGCCTGACGCGCTTGGTGGCAGGGCTGGAATGCCCGTTGTTACTGGCGGGTGAAGCGGCGGAACTGGCACAGGACAGCCTGGCTGGCAGCCCTATCGCCTGCCTGGGCGCGCAGGGTAGCGTGATGCGCCAGCGTTTGCGGCAGTTTCTGGCCGGTCAGTTCGATACCTGAGTGTGTAGCTCGGGGTGGGCCCGGCGATGGGCCTGGAGAATGTAGTCGCGCAGGCGTTCGATCTCTTCGGCCGGGCTTTGGCTGAGGTCATAGGCGGCCAGGTCCGGGCCGATGCGCCGGCCCAGCACGCCATGCAGTTCGATGGGGGGGATGCCGCCAGGGGCGAAGCGCAGTTCGAAGCGGGCTGGTGCCGCTGGCAGGCCACGGACTTCCAGCAATGTACCCTTGAACGAAATATCGCGAACCCACAGGCCGCTTTCCTGCCCATGGGCATCGAGCAGCGCGCTCGGCTGCTCCATCGACAGGCGCCAGGGGCGCAGCATGGGCCCGTCTTCGTAGATTTCCGGTGAGCCCAGTTGCAGGTGCAGGGCGTGGAACTCGTCTTCCACCAGTTGCAGCGGGAAGCTGATCTGCTGGTTGTTGAACTGGGCCTGCAGGGTTACCTGCTCGTTGGCCACCAAGCGGGTGAGCAAGCTCTGGATGCGGCGGTCGCCATTGACCAGCAGGCTCGACATGGGGTCGGCCAGGTTCAACTGCGGCGAATGCTGCATGTTCTGTATGAAATCCAGCTCGTCCTGGGTCAGGAGCGCTTCTGCTTGCATGATCGAACTCGATGGCGATTTCTTCAACGGGATTGACCGTGCGTGGCGTACTTGGTTCAGGTGCGTTCGTCGGGTTTCGGACGAACGCGCAGTTGCGCCAGTTCCCGCTCCAGTTCGACCTGGCGAGTGACGTCTTTCTGGATACCGATGAAGTAGGTGCGTTGTTCGGCGTCGTGCCTTACCGGGGTGATCGACAGTTCGTTCCAGAAAGCGCTGCCATCCTTGCGGTAGTTGCGCAGCACTTCGCGGCACGGCCGGCCTTCGGCCAGGGCCTTGCGGATGCGGGCGCGGCCAAGCTGGTCGCGGTCGTCGGCCTGCAGGAAGCGGCAATCCTGGTAGAGGATTTCGTCACGGCTGTAGCCGGTCAGGCGTTCGAAGGCCGCGTTCACGTAGATGAGGATGGTGTCGTCGCCTTCCTGCTCGGCGACCACGATGCCGTCATTGGACGCATCGACCATGGATTGCAGTAGTTGCGCGTTGATCATGTTCGGGCCATTGAATAAACAAGGGTGCGAAGCAGGGCTGAGGAGGGTGACTTTGGTAGAGGCGGCCTTTTGCCAGCGCCGGATGCTAGTATCCTACGTTTTCACTCAGTTTCGGAATCCTCTACCCGATGAAAGTCGCCATTATTTCCGGATCGGTCTACGGCACCGCCGAAGAAGTCGCCCGTCACGCTGAATCGCTGCTCAAGGCTGCGGGCCTGGAGGCCTGGCATGCGGCGCGCGCCACCTTGCAGGACCTTGAAGGTTTCGCCCCCGACGCCTTGCTGGCCGTGACCTCGACCACTGGCATGGGCGAACTGCCGGACAACCTCATGCCGTTGTACAGCAGCATTCGCGATACCCTGCCTGCGGCCTGGCGTGGCCTGCCGGGAGCGGTGATTGCGCTGGGTGACAGCAGTTATGGCGATACCTATTGCGGTGGTGGCGAGCAGATGCGCGAGCTGTTTGCCGAACTGGGCGTGCGCGAAGTGCAGCCGATGCTGCGCCTGGATGCCAGCGAGACGGTGACTCCGGAGGCGGATGCAGAGCCTTGGTTGGCTGAGTTGGTGAGTACACTTAAAGCCTGACGGGTATTTTTCGCCTGTACCGGCCTCTTCGCGGGTGAACCCGCTCCCACAGGTACTGCACAGATTTCAGAGGCTGTGGTGTTCCTGTGGGAGCGGGTTTACCCGCGAAGAGGCCGGCAAGGGCAACTCATCCCTTGCTGGCGAGCACCGGCCACTCGCTCACCAACGCCAACCACGCCTGCGCCGCCCGTGACAGATACGCCCCGCGCCGCCAGATGAACGCGATATCCCAACGCAAATCCCCCGGCGAGCGCAGCGGCAAGCGCACCACACCGGGGCGCTCCAGCGCTTTCGCCACCACACGGGGCAGCAGCACCACTCCCTGGCCCGCCGCCGCCAGCGCCGCGAGGAAGTCCGCCTGGCCACTGCGCCCGCCTTCCTTGGGGGTAAAACCCTGCTGCTGGCACGCCTTCAGCAACCGGTCATTGAGCACGAAGCTGCGCTGGTAAAGCAGGAACGGGGTATCGGCCAGCTGCTGCAGGTCCACCCCGTCCTGGCCCGCCAGCTCGTGGCCGGCAGGCAACAGGGCATCCAGTGGTTCGTTGCAGAACGGCTGGTAGTCGAACGCCTCGTCACTGGGCGTCAGGCTGCCACCCAGTTCCAGTTCGCCACTCTTGACTGCCTGTTCGATGCTGCGGCTGCCGCCTTCGAGCAACTGGACCGCGATGTTCGGGTGACGCTGCCGATACTCGGCAAACAAGCCGGCGAACAGCGCGTCGCTGCCCAGCATCGGCAAGCCCAGGCGCAGTTCACCGCGGCCCATCTGGCTGAGGTCGTCCAGTTCGCTGAGCAGCGCCTGACGTTGGCGCAACAAGGCTTCGCCACGCTCCAGCACGATGCGCCCGGCAGCGGTCAGGTGCAGCTGTGAGGCCTGGCGCTCCAGCAGCGGCTGGCCCACATCTTGCTCCAGCTGGGCCACCTGTTTGCTCACCGCCGACTGGCTGATGTGCAGGGTTTGCGCCGCCTGGGTAAAACCGCCGCGGTGGACCACTTCGATAAAGCTGCGCAGCTGTTTGAATTCCATGATCGCAATTCCATTCTGGAATGGTGTTCAGTCTAACAATTCGCTTCTGGCCTAGGCAGCCAAATCTTAAAATGAGGGCCTGTCGAGGAACCCCCCATGAAACCCGCGTTATTGAAAAAAGCCCTGCGCTTGCTCGTCGAGCTGGCGATCCTCTGTGCCTTGTTCCTGTTCGGTGGCCAGCTTGCCACCTGGCTGGGCTGGCCGATTCCTGGCGGTGTGATGGGCCTGGCATTGCTGCTGTTGCTGTTCGCCTCGGGTGTGCTCAAGCCGGCCATGCTGCAACTGGGCGCCGGCTGGTTGATGGCTGAGATGCTGCTGTTCTTCATCCCGGCGCTGATGAGCCTGCTCGATTACGGCGCCCTGATCCGTGACGAGGGCTGGCGCATCCTGCTGGTGATCGCCGTGAGCACCCTGATGGTAATGGTGGTGACCGCCTTGACCGTGGAACTGGTGTGCCGCTGGAGCTTGCGCCATGAGCCTTGAACCCATGCCGCTGTTCTGGCTGGCCCTGACCTTGCTGGCGTACCTGGGCAGCCGCTGGTTATACCGGCGCAGCGGGCGTTACCTGCTGTCGCCGCTGATCCTGGTGCCGGTTCTGTTGCTGGCGGTGGCCGTGCCGCTGCACACCGCCTATGCCGAGTACGCCCGCAACACCCACTGGCTGATGAGCGTGCTTGGCCCGGTGACCGTGGCCTTCGCGGTGCCGATCTGGCAACAACGGGCCATGCTGGCGCGCCACTGGCCGGCACTGATGGTGGGAATGGTCGCCGGCAGCAGCGCTTCGATCGCCAGTTCCTGGGGGTTGGCACATATGTTGGCGCTGGACAGCGCGACCAGCCTGTCGCTGGTGCCGCGTTCGATCACCACGCCCTTTGCCATGCCATTGGCCCATGACCTGGGTGGCGTACCGGAGCTGACGGCGGTGTTCGTGATGTTCACCGGCGTGCTGGGCGCCATGTTCGGCGGCGTGCTGCTGCGTTGGTTGCCGTTGCGCACGCCGCTGGCGCGGGGCGCGCTGTTCGGCGTCGGTGCCCATGGTGCCGGGGTCAGCCGGGCACAGGAGGTGGGCCGCGAGGAAGGCTCGGTGGCCGGCCTGGTCATGGTCCTGACCGGGTTGTTGAACCTGTTCGCGGCACCGCTGCTGGCCATGCTGCTCTGACCGTTCGTGCCACTGACTCGCCAAGTCATCAAGCTGGCTGGAAACGCAAGTTCCAGCCAATGGGCTGCTGGCTAGACTCTGCCTCGACATAGAGAGCACATGTAAGTGCCGAGGTGACATGCAATGACCGCAGCCTTGCTCTATTCCACCAACACCACTTCACCGGGACCGTTCTGATGCCCATGGCCGAAATTCCATTGTGCGTCTGGCGTACCCGGGGACAGAGTTTCAGCTTCCGGGGCCAGAGCATCCGCTACTGGACCGCAGGGCAAGGAGAGCCCCTGCTTCTGTTGCACGGCTTCCCCACTGCCAGCTGGGATTGGCGCTACCTGTGGGGGCCATTGGCCCAGCGCTTCCGGTTGATCGCCTGCGACATGCTCGGATTTGGTGATTCGGCCAAACCGGTCGATCACCTGTACAGCCTGATGGAGCAGGCCGACCTGCAGCAGGCCTTGCTCGCCGAGCTCAAGGTCGACCAGCCGGTGCATCTGCTGGCCCATGATTACGGCGGCAGTGTGGCGCAGGAACTGCTGGCGCGGCATCATGAACAGCGCGCCAACATCGCCAGCTGCGTGTTCCTCAACAGCGGGCTGTTCCCCGAAAGCTGCCGCATGCTGCTGATCCAGAAGTTGCTGCTCAGCCGTCTGGGCTGGCTGGTAGGACGTTCGTTCGGGCGTGACGACCTGGTGCGCAGCGTGATCCAGGTCTACGGCTCTTGCACCCAACCCAGTGAAAGCGTACTGGATGACTTCTGGAGTTTGATCGCCGCCAACCGTGGCACGCGCATCCTGCACAAACTGGTGGGGTACATGCCGGAGCGCAGGTTGCACCGCGAACGCTGGGTTGGCGCGATGCAGCACGAAGGCGTGCCGCTGCGCTTGATCAATGGCGTGGTCGACCCGCTGTCCGGCGCGCACATGGTGGAGCGCTACCGGCAACTGGTGCCGGAGCCGGACACCGTGCAGTTGCAGGGCATCGGCCATTACCCGCATACCGAAGCGCCAGTGCAGGTGCTGCGCCATTACCTGGCCTTTCGTGAACAACCGCTGAGCTGTTTCCAGCAGAAAGTGGCCTGGTACTGACAGGGCCTCATCGCCGGCAAGCCGGCTTCAACAGGTACAGCGCAGGCCTGGAGGCCGGCGCGGTTGGTGTGGGAGCTGGCTTGCCGGCGATGGGCCGCACAGCGGCCCCATAACCATCGTGCTGCGTTATTGCCAGGCATTCAGCCTGCGTGAGCTTGATTGTCCGCCCGCCGCTGGCGGCGGACACTCGGCTGACCTGAACCTGCCTGGAGCCATGAGCATGAGCGAGCCTGTCCGTCTGCAAGATCGCGTGGTGATCGTCACCGGAGCCGGGGGCGGCCTGGGCCGTGCCCATGCGCTGCTGTTCGCTGCGCGTGGTGCGCAGGTGGTGGTCAACGACCTCGGCGGCTCCACCCACGGTGAAGGCGCCAGCACCTCCGCCGCCGATCGGGTGGTAGCGGAGATCCGCGCCGCTGGTGGCAGTGCCATTGCCAACCATGACTCGGTCAGCCACGGCGCGCGTATTGTCGAGCAGGCCCTGGACAGCTTCGGCCGGGTCGATGTGCTGGTGAACAATGCCGGCATCCTGCGTGACAAGACCTTCCACAAGATGGAAGACAGCGACTGGGAGCAGGTGTATCAGGTGCATGTCGAGGGGGCTTACAAGGTCACCCGCGCCGCCTGGCCGCACCTGCGCGAGCAGAACTGGGGGCGGGTGATCTTCACCGCTTCCACGTCCGGCATCTACGGCAACTTCGGCCAGGCCAACTACGGCATGGCCAAGCTGGGCCTGTATGGGCTGACTCGTACCCTGGCGATCGAAGGGCGCAAGCACGGCATCCTGGTCAACGCCATCGCCCCCACCGGTGGTACCCGCATGACCGAAGGGTTGATCCCGCCCCAGGTATTCGAGCGGCTCAAGCCAGAGCTGGTCAGCCCGCTGGTGGTGTACCTGGGCAGCGAGCAGTGCCAGGGCAGCGGTGAGCTGTTCGAAGTGGGCGGTGGCTGGGTGGGCAAGGTGCGGTGGGAGCGTAGCCTGGGGGTAGGCTTCGATCCGCGTGAAGGCTTTACCCCGGAGCAGGTGGCGGAGAACTGGGCACGGATTGGCGACTTCGACGGGGCAGTGCACCCACAGGACAGCTTGCAGGCGTTGCAGCAGATGATGGCGAACTTGCAGAAGTATCCGCTGGGCTGAAACTTGTATGCCTGTGCCGGCCTCTTCGCGGGTAAACCCGCTCCCACAGGTACACCACAAGCCTTTGGGGTAGTGATATCTCTGTGGGAGCGGGTTTACCCGCGAAGAGGCCAGCACGGGCGAAGAGTTTTTCAGGGCAAATAAAAAAGGCCGCTGCAAGCCGCAGCGGCCAATCGAGACGTCAGATCAAGGAGCTTCAAAATCTACGTCGGTGAACCTCGCAGGCCTGAAAGGCGGGGGGGAGAGCCCTTCATGCCGGCCAGTGAGTTAAGAATAAGCGCCTGATCCTGTAGGAAAAATAGCCGCTTATGACATTCACCTTTACGTATCGGGCAATAGTGCCGCAAGCGCTCAGCCGGCGGGCGAATAGCCCATGCGCCAGCTGGTTTCCCGCGCTGCCGCCAGCAGCCGTTGCGCCGCCGGGCCATGCTCGTCGGCATGGAAGATCGACGTCGGCCCGACCACGGTCATCACCGCGGCGACCTGCCCCATGGCATTGAACACCGGGGCCGACAGCGCATCCACGCCCGGCATCAACAGCCCGTGCACATGGTGCAGGCCACGTTCACGAATGCCCGCCAGTACCGCCTGGTAGTCGGCGGCGCTGTGCTGCAGGGCGGCCAGTTCCCGGTCACGCAACTCCACGGTCTCGCGCTCGGGCAGGTAGGCGGCGAACACCAGCCCGGTGGACGACGTGAGCAGCGGCAGTACCGAGCCGATCTGCGTTACCACGGTGACCGCGCGTACCGCCGGCTCGATGCTGACCACTGTCGCGCCCTGGTTGCCCCATACGGCAACGAAGCAGCTCTCGTTCAGTTCATCGCGCAGCTGCGACAACGGTAGCGCGGCAATCTTCAGCACATCGATACTGCCCAGCGCCGCCAGCCCCACCCGCAGTGCCTCGCGCCCCAAGCCGTAATGGTTGGTGGCCGCATCCTGCTCGGCAAAACCGCTGGCGATCAATGCCTGCAGGTAACGGTGCACCTTGCTCGCCGGCATCTGCACATGTTCCGCGAGGCGTGACAGGGAGGTGGACGGGGAGAGCTCGGCAAGGGCCTTGAGGATGTCGGTGCCGACCTCCGCCGAGCGGACTTTCTGCTTGCCGTTGTCGGCGGGGGAGCTGGCTTTGGCCATGGACATCTTCTTCCGGATTCGTCGAGTCGCGCCTTTATAGCTTGACGCATTGCCCGTAGCAAATTACGTTATTCGTAATCTGATTACGATAAAAACAATGCAGACGCGCTGCCACCCCGCCCCGGGCCAGCAGCCAGCTGCCAGCAACGGCTCGGCCAGAGCCCGGAGGCATCGATGAATCGCGATACGTCACCCGACCTTCACTACCTCAGCGGCTTCGGCAACGAGTTTGCCAGCGAAGCGCTGCCAGGGGCCTTGCCGGTCGGGCAGAACTCGCCGCAGAAGGCGCCCTATGGGCTGTATGCCGAGCTGCTCTCGGGCACGGCGTTCACCATGACCCGCAGCGAGCTGCGCCGCACCTGGCTGTATCGTATTCGTCCGTCTGCCTTGCACCCGCGTTTCGAACGCCTGGCGCGTCAGCCGCTGACCGGCCCGCTGGGGGCCATCACCCCCAACCGCCTGCGCTGGAACCCCCAGCCGATCCCCGTCGAACCGACCGATTTCATCGAGGGCTGGCTGCCCATGGTGGCCAACGCCGCTGCGGAAAAACCGGCCGGCGTGAGCATCTACATCTACCGCGCCAACCGGTCCATGGAGCGGGTGTTCTTCAACGCCGACGGTGAACTGCTGCTGGTGCCGCAACAGGGCCGCCTGCGCATTGCCACCGAACTGGGGGTGATGGAAGTCGAGCCGCTGGAAATCGCGGTTATCCCGCGTGGCATGAAGTTCCGCGTCGAACTGCTCGACGGCGAGGCCCGCGGCTACATCGCCGAAAACCACGGCGCGCCGCTGCGCATCCCGGACCTGGGCCCGATCGGCAGCAACGGCCTGGCCAACCCGCGCGACTTCCTCACCCCGGTGGCGCACTACGAAGAGGCCGATGGCCCGGTGCAGCTGGTGCAGAAGTTCCTGGGCGAACATTGGGCCTGCGAACTGCAGCACTCGCCACTGGACGTGGTCGCCTGGCACGGCAGCAACGTGCCATACAAGTACGACCTGCGCCGCTTCAACACCATCGGTACGGTCAGCTTCGACCACCCGGATCCATCGATCTTCACCGTACTTACCTCGCCGACCAGCGTGCATGGCCTGGCCAACATGGACTTCGTGATCTTCCCGCCACGCTGGATGGTGGCCGAGAACACCTTCCGTCCACCATGGTTCCACCGCAACCTGATGAATGAGTTCATGGGCCTGATCAACGGTGCCTACGACGCCAAGGCCGAGGGCTTCCTGCCGGGCGGTGCCTCGCTGCACGGAGTGATGAGTGCTCACGGCCCCGACGCCGAAACCTGCGAAAAGGCTATTGCCGCCGACCTGGCGCCGCACAAGATCGACAACACCATGGCCTTCATGTTCGAGACCAGCCAGGTGCTGCGCCCGAGCCTGCAAGCCCTTGAATGCCCGCAGTTGCAGGCCGACTACGATAGTTGCTGGGCCACCTTGCCGAGCACCTTCAACCCGAACCGGAGATAACCCATGAACCAGACCGCCATTGCCCGTAGCTGGGTCGAGCATGCCAACGGGCACAGCGACTTCCCGCTGCAGAACCTGCCATTGGGCATCTTCAGCCGGCCGGGTGAAGCCAAGCGCTGTGGCGTGGCCATCGGCGACGCCATCCTTGACCTGGAGGCGGTGCTGGCCGCCGGCCTGTTCGACGGTGCCGCCAAGGCCGCTGTCGAGGCCACCCGTGGTGGGGCCTTGAACGCATTCTTCGCCCTCGGCCGCAATGCCCGCGTTGCCCTGCGCGAGCGCCTGCAGGTGCTGCTGGGCGAACACAGCGAACACCAGGCGGCACTGCAGGCCGCCCTGTACCCGGCCAACGCCTGCCAGCTGCATGTACCGGCGCAGATCGGTGACTACACCGACTTCTACGTGGGCATCGAGCACGCCAAGAACGTCGGCAAGCTGTTCCGCCCCGACAACCCGCTGCTGCCCAACTACAAGTACGTGCCGATCGGTTATCACGGCCGCGCCTCGACCATCCGCCCGTCCGGCACCGATGTGCGCCGGCCCAAGGGCCAGACCCTTCCGGCCGGGCACACCGAGCCAAGCTTCGGCCCCTGCGCGCGCCTGGACTACGAGCTGGAGCTGGGTATCTGGATCGGCCAGGGCAACGACATGGGCCAGGCGATCCCGGTAGGCGATGCCGCCGAGCACGTGGCCGGCCTGTGCCTGCTCAACGACTGGTCGGCGCGCGATATCCAGGCCTGGGAATACCAGCCGCTGGGGCCGTTCCTGTCCAAGAGCTTCATCACCACCATCTCGCCCTGGGTGGTTACCGCCGAAGCGCTGGAGCCGTTCCGCTGTGCCCAGCCGGCACGCCCGGAAGGCGACCCGCAGCCACTGTCGTACCTGCTGGACAAGCGCGACCAGGCCGCCGGTGCATTCGATATCGAGCTCGAGGTACTGCTGCTGACCGAGCGCATGCGTGAGCAGGGCCTTGCCCCGCACCGCCTGACCCTGAGCAACACCCGCAGCATGTACTGGACCGTGGCGCAGCTGGTCGCGCACCACAGCGTCAACGGCTGCCAGCTGCAACCGGGCGACCTGTTCGGTTCGGGCACGCTGTCGGGCGCCACGCCAGGTTCGTTCGGCAGCCTGCTGGAGATCACTGAAGGCGGCAAGCACCCGGTGGAACTGGCCAGTGGCGAGGTGCGCAAGTTCCTCGAAGACGGCGACGAGATCATCCTGCGTGCCCGCTGCGTGCGTGATGGCGTGGCCAGCATTGGTTTCGGCGAATGCCGCGGCACGGTCCTAGCGGCCAACTGAGGAGGCACGGGCATGGAGCTGTACACCTATTACCGTTCCACCTCGTCCTACCGGGTGCGCATTGCCCTGGCACTGAAGGGGCTGGCCTACCAGTCCCTGCCGGTCAACCTGTTGCAGGGTGAGCAGCGCGGTGCGGACTATGTCGCGGTCAACCCGCAGGGCCGTGTGCCGGCCTTGCGCACCGATGGCGGTGAGCTGCTGGTGCAATCGCCGGCGATCATCGAGTACCTGGAGGAGGTTTATCCACAGCCCGCCCTGCTGCCTGCTGCGGCCGAGGCGCGCGCCAAGGTACGGGGCGTGGCGGCGATCATCGGCTGCGACATCCACCCGCTGCACAACGTCAGCGTGCTCAACCGGCTGCGCCAGGCTGGCCAGGACGAGAGCCAGGTCAACCAGTGGATCGGCCACTGGATCAGCCAGGGGCTGGCGGCAGTGGAGCAGCTGATAGGCGATCACGGCTTCTGCTTCGGTGATGAGCCGGGCCTGGCGGATGTCTACCTGATCCCGCAGTTGTACGCGGCCGAACGCTTCAACATCGACCTCGACAGCTTCCCGCGCATCCTGCGGGTTGCCGCCCTGGCGGCGGGGCACCCGGCGTTTTCCCAGGCCCACCCAGCACAGCAGCCGGACAGCCCGGCTCAGTGAATGGAACGGTTCGCCGCCGGAAGCTTGCCGATACGCTCGGACAGTTTCAGGCGCTGGACCGGGTCCTCCGTCAGCAGTAACGCATGCTCCAGGTCGAAGCGCTCGGCCTGCGGGCAATCCAGGTGCTGGTAAAGCGAGGCGCGGGTCACATAGTCGCTGACCTGCACAGGGCCCAGTTGCATGACCCGCTCGGCATCGATCAGCGCCGCCAGGTGGTCGTCGTTGCTGATGTGCAACTGGCGCAGGTTGCGTGACAGGCGTTGCAGCATCTGCAGCGGGCTGGCACTGCGCATGTGCTCGGCGGTCAGCGCTACATGCGGGCCAAACTGGCGAGCCAGCAGCTCACGGCAATCGTTGGGGTACAGGCGGCGGCCACCACAGGGGTCGAGCAGGTGATCCGCACCTGGCACGCGCAGCAGGAAATGGCCAGGGAAGCCTACGCCCTCAAGGGGGATGGACAGGCGCCGGGCCAGTTCCAGGGCGAGGATGGCCAGGGCCAGCGGTTGGCCACGGCGGCGCTGCAGCACCTTGTCCATCATCGCGGCATGCGGGCGCAGCGGGTGGTATTCATCCTGCTGGAAGCCCAGGGCATTGAGTTGGCGCAGCAGTGGCTGGGCCAGTTCGCACAGCGGCAGCATCGGCAGGTTGGCGCTGATCTCACGCTGCAGGTCATGCAGCTTGGCAAGGCTGGCCGCGGGCTCGACGCTGCGGTCGTGCTCGGCGGCAATCCATAATGCGGCTTCCAGCAGGGCGACGGGCTCGCGTTCCAGGCAGGCCAGGCAGGCTTGACGTGGCTTCATGGGGCTTCTCCACACACGCTTGAGTATTAGCCGCGGCGCGCGGTTTCGTCCAGTGGTCCGGCGGCGGCGCCAGCCCAAGGGCCATGCCTATACTGGAGAGAGCACCTCGTAGGGGAGCCTGTCGATGTTCGCGCTGATGCAAAGCACCCGTACCCAGTCGCTGCACTTGTTCACCCACCCGCCCACCGGCCTGAAGGCCGTGGTGGCTATTCACAGCGAGCAGTTGGGCCCGGCCATGGGCGGTTGCCGCTACCTGCCTTATGCCGATGATGAAAGCGCCATGACCGACGCAATTCGCCTGGCCCAGGGCATGAGCTACAAGGCGGCGCTGGCTGGCCTGCCACTGGGGGGCGGCAAGGCGGTGATCATGCGCAACCCGCATGTGGAAAACCGTGCCGCGCTGTTCGAGGCCTTTGGCCGCTTCATCGACACCTTGCAAGGGCGCTTCATCATCGCCGTGGACAGCGGCACCTCGACCCTGGACATGGACTGCATTGCCCAGAGCACACCCCATGTGACCAGCACCACGGCCTCGGGTGACCCCTCACCGCATGCGGCTATGGGGGTGTTCGCTGGCATCCGGGCCACTACCTCGTTTCGGCTGGGTAGCGACGATTTGAAAGGCTTACGGGTGGCGGTGCAAGGGCTGGGCAATGTCGGTTATGCACTAGCGGAGCAATTGCATGCGGTGGGCGCAGAACTGTTGGTCAGCGACCTGGACCCGGGACGCGTGCGGCTGGCGATGGATCAGTTCGATGCCAAGCCGGTGACCAATGATGCATTGATCAGCACCCCTTGCGACATCTTTGCCCCTTGCGGCGTGGGCCCTGTGTTGAACGGGCAGAGCGTGATGCAGTTGCGTTGCGCGGCAGTGGCGGGGGCGGCGAACAACCAGCTGACCACCTTGCAGGTAGCCGACCAGCTGGAGTCGCGCGGGATACTGTATGCGCCCGATTACGTGATCAATGCCGGTGGGTTGATCTACGTGGCACTTACCCATCGTGGCGAAGACCTGGGCACCATCACTGCGCACCTGGCGCGGATACCTTCACGGCTGACCGAAGTGTTTGGCCATGCCCAGGCAGAGAAGCGCTCGCCGGCGCGGGTGGCGCAGATGCTGGCGGAGCGGTTGCTCTACGGCTGAGGCCGGCTTTGCTGGCCTCTTCGCGGGCACGCCCGCTCCCACAGGAATACCTCCGGCCCAGCGCTTGTGCCGTACCTGAAGCAGCAACTGTTCCACCCCAAACCTTGAAAGCTCCGCGGTCCCTGTGGGAGCGGGTTCACCCGCGAACACGGGCGTAGCCCGTGCCATCCACCGCGTCGCCTGTTTCGCGGGGAAACCCGCTCCCACAGGGATAGCGCCCGAGCCCAGCGCTTGTGCCGTACCTGCCGAAGCGGCCAGTGCAGGCAATTACTCGGCCGCTGGCGCTTCGAGCAACTCGGCCAGCGCATCCGGCTGGCTCTTGAACGCCCGGGCGAACACATCGCGGTTCTTGGCCATGTAGATACCGGCTTCCTCGACCTGTTTCTCGCTCAGCGAGGGCACTGCCTTGTGCAGTACTTCGGCCAGGCGCTCAGCCAGTTCGAGCATCTTGTCGTGACGGTCTGCTTCGGCCTTATCCATGAACAAGCGCTCCGGGTCGCGGCTGCTGCGGTACACCACTTCGACGGCCATTCATCACCTCTATGCCTTTTGCTGGTTGTGTTTCGGTTTACTGTATCTATATACAGTAATGGCAATATAGATTGGTTCGCAAGCAGAAATTGTAGCGTGGTGACGAGGGCTTACTGCTTCATGCCCAACTCAGCATCATCCATCAGCGCCTTGGCCATCCGGGCCCTTTCGCGGGTGAACCCGCTCCCACAGGTACTCCATCTACCTCAAAGGCCTGTGGAGATCCTGTGGGAGCGGGTTTACCCGCGAAGAGGCCAGCCCAGACAACGCAACACTCAAACCTCAGTGCAAAGTCCGAGGCTCAGCGGGCCTCTGCACCTGAACCAGTGCCGACTCAAGCAAAGCCCGCAACGTCTCCAGCTCATGCATTGAGGTCATCATCAGGATCGAAGCCGGCGATTTGGGCTGCAGTAGCAAGGCCTGATGCACCACGGTTGCTGCTCGCTTCTGGCAACTTGCCAGGCCTGAAGGTGCCTTGCGGCAATCGGTCGCCTTCCAAGGCAGGGGCCCTGGCCTTTTAACTGCATGGCACAAGCGTCACGCCGGTGACGTATCATCCTTCAAGACGTATCGGGGAATGGAACATCGTGAACATCAAATGGGCAGAAAAGCTGCGCAAGGGCCTGCACGGCTCGGCCGACTCGCTGGGCAACCTGTGCGTCGAGGCATTCCATTACCTGGCGCTGTTCGGCATTGGCGCGATCACCGCCTATGCGGCAGTGATGACGTTCCTGGACATGCTCGGCAAGGGCGGGGTCAGTGTCGATGACATCCTGCTGCTGTTCATCTACCTGGAGCTGGGGGCGATGGTCGGTATCTACTTCAAGACCAACCACATGCCGATCCGCTTCCTGCTGTACGTGGCCATCACCGCGCTGACCCGCCTGCTGATCGGCGACGTCTCGCACCACAAGGCGCCGGACGTAGGGCTGTTGTACGTGTGCGGTGGCATCCTGTTGCTGGCGTTCGCGATCCTGGTGGTGCGCTACGCCTCGTACCGCTACCCCTCGACCAAGGTGCTGGATGCCAACGGCAAGGAAGTGGAGGAGGGCAAGTAGCCCTCAGTTGGCGATGAAATGGCGCGGCTCGTGGCGGGCGTCACGGGTCAGCGCGGCCAGCACCTGCAGAGGGTTCTGGCTGTGTTCGATGGCCAGGCCCAGGCGGATGCTGTCGATCACCCGCTGCAGGCGCACCGGGTCATTGCGCTGGGCCTGGGTGATGAGGCGCTTGGCGACCACGCCAGCGTCGTCGGACAGGGTCAACATGATGCTGCCGTCGAGGTTTGCAATGCTCAGGTTGACCCGGTATTCGGGGGCGAATGCAGCACTGATTCGTTCGAATGGGTTGTTCATGGTCATGCTTCTGCGGTGAATGAGTGCAGAAGTTGACCGGGGAAATTACCTGTTGGTTCAGCGCCATCGATCGATACAAACGAAAACGCCCGGCATCAGGCCGGGCGTTTGCATTGCCGATCAGGCGTCCGGGTCACTCAGTTCCAGGGCTCCGCGCTTGCTGCGCAGCTTGCCGTAGAAGTGTTCCAGCGCGTGGTTGAGCTTGGTGGCGGCACCATCGACCGCCTGGTCCAGCGAAGTGGCGGTGTGGGTGACGGAAATCGGTTGGTGGCCTTTGGGGCGAGCCTCCATCTGGCAGCGTTTGTCATGCGGTCCGGGCTTGGCGCCGTTCTCGTCGCGCAGGTGAACCTCGATGCGGGTGAGGTCGTCTTCGTAACGTTCCAGCGAGTTCTGCAGTGTGCTGCGGACCCACTGGTCGAGCCGGGCGTTGCCTTCGAAATGGTTGCTGCTGTTGACCTGGATTTGCATGATTCAATCCTTATTCAGCTTGCTCGCATGGAGACGCGCCTAGGCCTTTGAGACCCTTGGAATTTCTGCGCCTCTTGACTCTAAGGTCAGGCAACGGCGAAACGAATTCAAGCCCTTTTTGAAAATAAATTTCTTGTTGCATTCAAGGCAGCAGGCGGCTCATCGCTCGGCCTTTGCTTATGAGAATTGAAATCATTATTATTGCAGGCCCGAAAACGCCCGGGCCTTCGCCATGACGCGCAAAACTGCCGGTCTCTCGCTCAACTATCGCCTGGCCGTAACTTCACGCAGCCTGGCCGCGCTGCTGGGCGGCTACCTGCTGGCGTCCGTGGCCAGCGTCTGCATTACCCTGCTAGCGCCGCTGCCACAGGTTGATGCCACGCTCACAGGCCTGCTGCTGTCATTCGTCTTCTACCTGCTGGCGTTCATCTGGTGCTTCGCCTGCCGCAGCGCTTTGCGCGCCTGGCTGGGCGTGCTGGCGCCAAGCGTGCTGCTGGGGGTGATCAGCGGGTTGGCCTACTGGATGAAAACCCCATGAAAGAAGGCTTCCGCCAAGCCATGGCCTGGCTGCACACCTGGACCGGCCTGATCTTCGGCTGGCTGTTGTTCGCCATCTTCCTCACCGGCACGCTGTCGTATTTCAAGGAAGAAATCACCCACTGGTCGCAGCCAGAAGTGCGCAGCCATGAACTGGACCCGACCCATAGCCTGGAGGTGGCCCAGCGGTACCTGCAGGACAACGCCGGGCATTCGGGCACCTGGCTGATCCGCATGCCCAACGCACGCGAGGCCGCCTTGAGCGTGGGTTATCGCGACCCCAATGGCGGGCCACGCGGCTTCGTCACCAAGACCCTCGATACCCAGACCGGCCAGCCGGTGGAGGCACGCGACAGTCGCGGTGGCGAGTTCTTCTACCGCTTTCACTTCCAGCTGCAGATGCCATACCCCTTCGGCCGCTGGCTGTCGACGTTCTGCGCCTTCATCATGCTGTTGGGGCTGGTCACCGGCATCATCACCCACAAGAAGATCTTCAAGGAGTTCTTCACCTTCCGCCCCGGCAAGGGCCAGCGCTCCTGGCTGGACGGGCACAACGCCATTGGCGTGCTGGTGCTGCCGTTCCACCTGATGATCAGCTACAGCAGCCTGGTGCTGTTCATGTACATGGTTATGCCGGCAGGCATCATGGCCAGCTACGGCAATGACACCGGCAAGTACTTCAACGACCTGTTCGGCCGTAACGATGCGCCCAAGGCGGCCCATGTGGCCGCGCCGCTGGTACCGTTGCCGAGCCTGTACGCCAAGGTGCAGGACCTGCAACCGGGCGCGCGTATCGGCCGTATCCAGGTGGAAAATGCCGGCGACAGCAATGCCCGCGTTACCTTCACGCAATCGGCTGCCGACCACGTGGCTTACCGACGTAGCGCCAACTGGACCTTCGATGGCGCCAGCGGTGTGCTGTTGAGCCAGGGCAAGCCGGAGAGCGGGGCGATGATGACCGCCTTCAGCTTTGCCGGCCTGCACATGGGCAATTTCGCCGGGCCCTGGCTGCGCTGGCTGTACTTCTTCTTCGGCGTGGCCGGTACCGCGGTGATCGGCACCGGGCTGGTGATGTGGCTGGGCAAGCGTCAGCTCAAGCATGCGAAGAGCGAACGCCTGCCGGGCGAACTGCGCTTGGTCGAGGTGCTCAATATCGCCAGCATGAGCGGCCTGTTGCTGGCCGTGGCGGGCTTCTTCTGGGCCAACTGCCTGATCCCGATGGGTGTCGAAGGCCGGGCCGATTGGGAGGTCAACGCCTTCTTCAGCGCCTGGGGCCTGTCGCTGGTGCACGCTGTGCTGCGCAGCGGGCGGCGGGCATGGGGCGAGCAACTGGCGCTGGGCGCGCTGGCCTTCGCCTTGCTGCCGCTGCTCAACGGCCTGACCACCGGCCAGGGCCTGAACCATTCGCTGTTGGCGGGTGACTGGGCGATGGCCGGCTTCGACCTTACAGCGTTGGGCACTGGTCTGTTCCTGGCCTGGCTGGCCGGCAAGATGTTGCACAGCCCGAAACCTGTGGCCAAGCGGGCCCCTCGTGCAGCAAAGAAGCCGAGTACTGAAACGGCGGAGGCGAGCTGATGCTGGGTAATGCACTGATCGCTTACGCCGGCTTCGTTGCCCTGTGCCTGGCCATGGAGAAGCACTTCGTCGACCTGCTCGCGCGCAAGCCGCGCCCCGTGCAGTTGCGCCTGTTGCGAAGCGCCGGCTGGCTGTTGCTGGTGCTGTCGCTGGTGCTCAGCGTGCACCTGCGGGGCTGGGCCCACGGGCTGGTGGAGTGGACCGCAGTGATGATGGCCGGGGTGACCCTGTGGGTGTTCGGCCTGCCATACCAGCCCCGCCTGTTGCTGGGCCTGGCCGCCGCCAGCGTGGTGCTGGGGCCGTTGTTGGCCGTGTTCGCCGAGTGATCAGGTGAGCGAGCCGGGCGACATGATCGAGGCGGATGCCGAAAGCGGCGGCGGGCGTGCGCGCTTCGTCCAGGTGTTCCAGGCCCAGCGGGCACGAATGGAGGCCCTGGTGAGCCGCCGGGTCGGCTGCCGGGCGACGGCATCGGACCTGGTCCAGGAACTGTTCCTGCGCTTCTGGCGTCGCCCCGAGGTCAAGGTCGAGGCGCTGGACACCTACCTGCTGCGTTGCGCCGGCAACCTGGCCATCGATCACCTGCGCAGCGAAGGCAGCCGCGAGCGCGTGGCTGAAGCTGTGCTGCCGCTGGATGAGGCTGCCATGGCCCAGGCCCCGGAACAGGCCGTGGAGATCGATCACGACTTGCAGCGCATCGACGCTGCCTTGCGCGCCTTGCCCGAGCGCACCCGGCAGATCTTCTTGCTCAACCGTATCCACGGCTGCAAGTACGGCGAGATCGCCAAGGCCATGCAACTGTCCCAGAGTGCTGTGGAAAAGCATATGATGCGCGCCCTCGAAGCGTGCAAGGCGAGTGTTGCCGAGCCCGCGTCCACCCCGCGCCGGCCAGGGAGTGCCCGTCGATGAGCCGTTTACCGCCGATCACCGAGGCGCAGTCCCGGGCTGCACTGCAATGGCTCAGCCGCATCAACGAGCAACCTGCGCAGGCCGAGGGCGCGGCGTTCAAGCGCTGGCTGCTGGCCGACCCTGGGCACCGTGAGGCCTACGCCCAGGCCCAGGCGCTGTGGCAGAACAGCGCCGCCCCGGCGGCGCGCCTGGCCGCTGAAGAACAGGCAAGCCTGCAACGTTACCTGGATGCGATGGCCAGGCCGCCGGCCAGGCACCCCTGGCGGCAGCGGGTCGCGGCGCTGGCGGTGGCTGCGTGCCTGGTACTGGCCGTGGGCGTTGCCGGTGGTTGGCACCCGGGCCTGTGGCTGCAGGACCTGCAGGCCGACTACAGCACTGCTGGTCAAATCCGCCAGGTGACCTTGCCTGACCAGTCACAGGTGACGCTGGATGCGGGGAGCGCGATTGCAGTCGATTTTGTGCAGGGCGAGCGCCGCGTGCGGTTGTTGCATGGTGCGGCGTTCTTCCAGGTCACGCATACCGGCGCGCCGTTCGTGGTGGAAGCTGCCGGCGGCGAGGTGCGCGTGCTTGGCACTCAGTTCGAAGTGCGCGAGCAGGGCGAGGGCGCCCAGGTCACGGTACGCAGTGGGCGCGTGGCGGTGAGCCCGGCACCGGGCGCAGCAGCGCGTGAACTGAAGGCCAACCAGCAGGCGGCCTACGCTGCCGGCCGAGTCGGCGACACCCTGGCGGTGGACAGCGACAACCGCCTGGCCTGGCGCCAGGGCTGGCTGAATTACTACCAGGTGCCGCTGGCGCAGGTGGTCGAGGACCTGGGGCGTTATTACCCGGGGCGCATCCTGCTGCTCGATGATGAGTTGGGGCGGCGCAAGGTCAGTGGCAGCTTCCCCGTGGCCGAGCCGTTGCTGGCGCTGGATTCGCTGGGCAAGGTGATGGGCTTTTCGCGGCAGACAGTGCTGGGGCGGTTGACCCTGATCCGGTAGTCGCCTGTGCCGGCCTCTTCGCGGGTGAACCCGCTCCCACAGGAAGGGCGCAAGTTTCAAATCCTGTGCAGTACCTGTGGGAGCGGGTTCACCCGCGAAGAGGCCCGCACAGGCAAAAATATTTTCAGATAGCGGGTGAGGTAACAGGACGTGGCATCCGTGTAATGAGTGGAAGTGCGATTCATTCGCAGTCATATCCCTCTCACAGGTCAGCGTCCATGAAGTTCACCCCGCGTTGCGTCCCTCTCTGGCTCGGCCTTTCCGCGCTCCCGGCATTCGCTGTCGCCCCCCTGGCCTGCGCCGCCGAGCAACAGCAGGCGTACACCTTCGCCCAGCCAGCGCAACCCCTTGCCCTGGCACTTGGCGCCTTCAGCCGCACCACCGGCCAGAGCGTGGTCTACACCCTGGAACTGCCAGGCGTGCAGGCGCCGGCGCTGAACGGCAGGTTCAGCGCCGAACAGGCCCTGCAACAGCTGCTGGGCTCTACCGGGCTGGCCTGGCGCCGCGTCGATGCACGCACGCTCACCCTCGAAGCAGTGGACACCTCCGGCGCCCTCAACCTGCAGGCCATCACCGTGACCTCGCAACTGGACGACAGCTACCAGCCCCCGGCTACCGCCTCGATCATGCGCGGGCAGGGCCCTAGCCAGGACATCCCCCAAGCCATCAACGTGGTGCCGGCCCAGGTCATCCGTGACCAGGCCCCGCGCAACCTCGATGACGCCCTGGCCAATGTCAGCGGCATCACCCAGGGCAACAATTTCGGTGGCACCTCCGACACGGTGATGAAGCGCGGCTTCGGCGACAACCGCGACGGCTCGATCATGCGCGATGGCATGCCCATCGTGCAGGGCCGCAGCCTCAACGCCAACACCGAGCGGGTCGAAGTGCTCAAGGGCCCGGCCTCGCTGCTGTACGGCATCCAGGACCCGGGCGGGGTCATCAACGTTGTCAGCAAGCGCCCGCAACTCGAGCAGTACAACGCCCTGACCGTGCGCGGGTCGACCTACGGCAGCGGCAAGAACGGCAGCGGTGGCGGGTTCGACAGCACCGGCGCGCTGGGCGACAGCAACTTCGCCTATCGGCTGATCGTCGACCACGAAGATGAAGACTACTGGCGCAACTACGGCGTGCACCGCGAATCGCTGGTAGCGCCGTCGCTGGCCTGGCTGGGCGAAGACACCCAGGTGGTACTGGCCTACGAGCACCGCGAATTTCTCTACCCCTTCGACCGTGGCACGGCGTTCGGCAACAACGGCCACCCGCTGGATATCCCAGCCACGCGGCGCCTGGACGAGCCCTTCAACGACATGGAGGGGCGTTCCGACCTGTACCGTCTGGAAGTCGACCACCAACTGGCCGATGACTGGAAGCTGCACTTCGGCTACAGCTTCAACCGCGAAACCTATGATGCCAGCCAGGTGCGGGTGACCGGCGTGAATGAAAAAAGCGGCACGCTGTCGCGCAGCATCGACGGCACCCACAACGCCATGAGTCGTGACCAGTTCGCCACCCTGAGCCTGGCCGGCAATGTGGAACTGGCCGGGATGCAGAACGACCTGCTGTTCGGTGTCGATCATGAAGACCGCAAGGTCTTTCGTGGGGACCTGATCCGGCAGAGCGCCCAATCTACCTTCAGCTACATGAACCCGATCTACGGGCAGGAAGTGGAGGGCACCACCGTCAAAGCCAGTGACAGCGACCAGACCGACAAGCTACGCACCAACGCGTTGTTCGTGCAGGACGCGCTGCACCTGGATGATCACTGGATCCTGGTGGCCGGTGCGCGCTTCCAGCAGTTCGACCAATACGCCGGCCGCGGCCGCCCGTTCAAGGCCAACACCGACATCAATGGCCAGGCGTGGGTGCCGCATGCAGGTATCGTCTACAAGGTGGACGAGCAGCTGTCGTTTTATGGCAGCTATAGCGAGTCGTTCAAGCCCAACTCCACCATCGCGCCGCTGGTCGGCAATGTGGTGCTTGACTCGTCGGTGGCGCCGGAGGAGGGCAAATCGTGGGAGCTGGGTGCCAAGCTCGACATGCCAGGCCGCCTTACCGGAACACTGGCGTTGTTCGACATCACCAAGCGCAACGTGCTGGTTTCCAACTTTGATACCAGTACGCGCGAAACGGTGTACAGCAATGCTGGAGAGGTCAGCTCACGGGGTGTTGAGCTGGACCTGACTGGCCAGCTGAGCGAGCGCTGGAGCCTGATCGGCAGCTACGCCTTCACCGATGCGCAAGTGACCAAGGACCCGGACCTCAAGGGCAACCGCCTGCAGAACGTGGCCCGCCACAGTGGTTCGCTGTCGGCGGTGTATGACTATGGCAGCCTGTTCGGCGGCGATCGCCTGCGCATTGGCGCGGGGGCCCGATACGTAGGCGAGCGCGCTGGCAACCCGACCAACACCTTCGACCTGCCGTCCTATACCGTGGCCGATGCCTTTGCCAGCTACGAGACCAGGCTCGACGAGCACAAGGTGCTGTTGCAACTGAACGTGAAGAACCTGTTCGACAAGGTTTACTACAGCTCGGCGGTGAACCAGTACTTTGTGGCCATTGGCGATGCGCGGCAGGTGAGCTTGTCCAGTACCTTCGAGTTCTAGGCCAGCCTGTACCGGCCTCTTCGCGGCTAAAGCCGCTCCCACAGGTACTGCACTGCCCTTGAGGGTGGCGCGGTCCCTGTGGGAGCGGCTTTAGCCGCGAATGGCCGAACGGTATTCGCCCGGTGTTGCACCGACCGCCTGGCGGAACCGGTTGCTGAAATGGCTGGCACTGGCAAACCCGCACAACAGGGCAATCTCCCCCAAAGGCATCAACCCCAGCCGCAACAGCTGGCAGGCCCGATGCAGCCGCCGGGCCAGCAGGTACTGGTGCGGCGGCAGCCCGAAACTGGCGCGGAACATGCGCGCAAAGTGGTATTCGGACAGGTTGCAGCGCAAGGCCAGTTCACCCAGGGTGATGGGCTGGTCGAGATGCGCTTCGATGTAGTCGACCATTTGCCGGCGCAGGCTCGGTGCCAGCCCGCCTTTCAGCCGCAGGCCCTGGCGCAGCCCGACCTGGTTGAGCAGCGCATGGTCGACGATCTCGTGCGCCAGGCTGCTGGCCAGCAAGCGCTCGCCAGGTTCATCCCAGTCCAGGGTGATCAGCTGGCGAAAGCGCTTGGCCTGCTGCGGGTCATCGAGAAAGGTCGCCTCCTGCAGTTGCAGCTCACGCGGTTCACGGTCGAGCAGGCGCACGCAGCCCAGGGCGAATTGCGCCTCGCTGACATACAGGTGCGCCAGGCGGATCGCGCCATTGACCACCCAGTTCGATTCCTGCCCGGCCGGCATCACGCACAGCTTGTCGGGCGCCCCTTTGTCGCCGGGGCGCTGGCGGCGAAAGGTGCCGGTGCCGTCGGCGATGTAGCACGACAGGGTGTGATGGCTCGGTGCCTGGTAGTCGCGGGCATCGTCGCGGTTGCTCCACAACGCCGCCGCCAGCCCGTCGCCCAGGTGCGCGCTCAGCTCCAGCCGGGCGTGGGGCGAGGCGTGCATGGCGTTGAACACTTGCAGCTGGGTGAGTGGCGTCATGGGCGGTCCCTCTTGCCAGCCATCCTACTGCGCCTTGGCCAGGCTTACAGCTACCCGCAGGACAAATGCGCAAGTTTGTGCAAGCGCGTGGGTGTTCGACAGGAGAACACTGAAATGCCTCGGCGAGGGCTGCGCCCTCGATTCGCGGGTGAACCCGCTCCCACAGGGACCGCGCCAGCCTCGAGAGCAGCGCGGTCCTTGTGGGAGCGGCTTTAGCCGCGAAGCGCCGGGCACCGATCCTGAAAGGCCCAAGGAACCGCCGCCATGAACCTGTCACTCTACTTGCTAACCGTCCTGATCTGGGGCACCACCTGGATCGCCCTGAAACTCCAGCTGGGCGTGGTCGCCATTCCGGTCTCGATCGTCTACCGCTTCGCCCTGGCCGGGCTGATCCTGTTCGCCTTCCTGCTGCTCACCCGCCGCCTGCAGCCAATAAACCGGCGTGGCCACCAGATCTGTCTGGCCCAGGGCTTGTGCCTGTTCTGCGTCAACTTCATCTGCTTCCTCAGCGCCAGCCAGTGGATTGCCAGCGGCCTGATCGCCGTGGTGTTCTCCACCGCCACCCTGTGGAATGCACTCAACGCGCGGATCTTCTTCGGCCAGAAGATCGCCAGCAACGTGCTCGGCGGCGGCGCCTTGGGGCTCCTTGGCCTGGGGCTACTGTTCTGGCCCGAGCTGTCCCACCACGCGGCCAGCCGCGAAACCCTGTACGGCCTTGGCCTGGCCCTGCTCGGCACGCTGTGCTTCTCGGCCGGCAACATGCTGTCGAGCATGCAGCAGAAGGCCGGGCTCAAACCCATGACCACCAATGCCTGGGGCATGGTCTACGGTGCAGCGATGCTGGCGGTGTTCTGCGTGGTCAGCGGCGTGCCATTCAGCATGGAGTGGAACGTGCGGTACATCGGCTCGTTGCTGTACCTGGTGGTGCCGGGCTCGGTGATTGCCTTTACCGCCTACTTGACCCTGGTCGGGCGCATGGGGCCGGAGCGGGCAGCGTACTGCACGGTGCTGTTCCCGTTGGTGGCGCTGAATGTGTCGGCGGTGGCCGAGGGGTATCAGTGGACGGCACCGGCCTTGTTGGGGCTGGTGGCGGTGATGGCGGGGAATGTGCTGGTGTTTCGCAAGCCCAAGGCCAGGGTGGCTGAGGGTGTTGTGGTGGCCAAATAAGTAATGGGTTGCCTGCACTGGCCCTATCGCCGGCAAGCCAGCTCCCACAGGTACTGCACAAGGCTCAGGCCTGTGGGTTACCTGTGGGAGCTGGCTTGCCGGCGATAGGGCCGGTGCAGGCAGTAGAGGCCTATCAGCCCTTCCACACCTGTGGGTTCACCAGGTCCCGCGGCCGCTCACCCAGCAGCGCCGCACGCAGGTTGTCGATTGCCCGGTTGGCCATGGCCTCGCGGGTTTCGGCAGTGGCCGAGCCAACGTGCGGCAAGGTCAGGGCATTGGGCAGCTTGAACAGCGGCGAATCGTTCAGCGGCTCTTTCTCGTACACGTCCAGGCCCGCACCGCGAATGGTGCCGTTCTGCAGTGCCTCGATCAGCGCCGCCTCGTCCACCACCGGCCCACGGGCGATGTTGATCAGGAACGCGCTCGGCTTCATCAGTTGCAACTCACGCGCACCGATCAGCTTGCGGGTTGCATCGGACAACGGCACCACGATGCAGACAAAGTCGGCTTCGGCCAGCAGTTGCTCCAGGCTGCGGAACTGCGCGCCCAGCTCTTGCTCCAGCGCGCTCTTGCGGCTGTTGCCGGAATAGATGACCGGCATGTTGAAACCGAACCGGCCGCGGCGGGCAATGGCGGCACCGATGTTGCCCATGCCGACGATACCCAGGGTCTTGCCGTGCACATCGCTGCCGAAGTGGGCCGGGCCCACGGTGGCCTGCCAGTTGCCGGCCTTGGTCCAGGCATCCAGCTCGGCGGTGCGGCGGGCGCAGCCCATGATCAGCGAGAAGCCCAGGTCGGCGGTGCTTTCGGTCAGCACGTCGGGGGTGTTGGTCAGGGCGATGCCGCGTTCGTTGAAGTAGTCCAGGTCGTAGTTGTCGTAGCCGACCGACACGCTGGATACCACCTCCAGCCTGGCCGCCCCTTCGAGTTGCGCCCGGCCGAGCTTGCGGCCAACACCGATCAGGCCATGGGCCTCGGGCAGGGCTTCGTTGAACTGGGCATTGATGTCGCCGAGCTTGGGGTTCGGCACGATCACGTTGAAGTCTTGCTGTAGGCGTTCGGCCATGGCCGGGGTGATACGGCTGAAGGCCAGGACGGTCTTTTTCATCGGGCAACTTCTCTGCAAGGCGGTGGGGCGGTGGTGGTTTCTTCGCGGGTGAACCCGCTCCCACAGGTATTGCACAGCCCTGGAAGGCAGTGGTGTACCTGTGGGAGCGGGTTTACCCGCGAAGAGGCCGGCGATGGTTAGCAACCTACCATTGTCCGCCCCCGCAATGCAGCAGCTTTTTAGTTGGCGATCATCACCTGATGGGTTTTCAGGTCCGCCTCATGGGCTGCCAGAATCTCCGGCAGCGAGTTGCGCAGGTACTCCACCCAGGTCTTGATCTTGGCATCCAGGTACTGCCGCGACGGGTAGATGGCGTACAGGTTCAGCTCCTGCAGCCGGTACTCGGGCAGCACCCGTACCAGGCTGCCATCGCGCAGGCCGTCGATGGCCGAATAGATCGGCAGCACGCCCACGCCCATGCCGCTGCGGATGGCGGTCTTCATGGCATCGGCAGTATTGACCATGAACGGCGAGCTGGTGATGTTGACCATCTCCTGGCCTTCCGGCCCGTCGAACAGCCATTTCTCCAACGGGATCACCGGGCTGACCATGCGCAGGCAGGCGTGCTTGAGCAGGTCGGCAGGCTTGTGCGCAATACCGTGGCGGGCGATGTAGGCGGGCGAGGCGCAGACGATGCTGTAGGTGATGCCCAGGCGCTGGGACACGAACCCCGAGTCGGGCAGTTCGGTGGCCAGCACGATGGACACGTCATAGCCCTCGTCTAGCAGGTCGGGCACGCGGTTGGCCATGGTCAGGTCGAAGGTCACGTCCGGGTGCGATTCGCGGTAGCGGGCGATGGCGTCGACCACGAAGTGCTGACCGACCCCGGTCATCGAGTGCACCTTCAATTGCCCGGCCGGGCGGGCATGGGCGTCGCTGGCCTCGGCCTCGGCTTCTTCGACATAGGTAAGAATCTGTTCGCAACGCATCAGGTAGCGCTTGCCGGCTTCGGTCAGCGCAATGCGGCGGGTGGTGCGGTTGAGCAGCCTTGTTTGCAGATGGGCTTCCAGGTTGGAGACCGCCCGCGACACGTTCGCGGTGGTCGTATCCAGTTGCCCGGCGGCAGCGGTAAAGCTGCCGAGTTGGGCTACGCAACTGAAAGCACGCATGTTTTGCAGGGTGTCCATGGGTCACTCTCGATGTAGAGGACAAAATTGTGTCACGAAGTAACGTAAAAGAGATGAAAAGTTGCCTTCGACCAAAGGCGGATTATCGCTGTTTTGGTAACAAAGATTCGCAGGAATCCACGCTTATCGCCAGTGCTGCCGCCCCCTAGAATTGCCCGGCCCCTTTACCTCTTCCTCGGGAAATCGCAGCTGTGCCGCGTCGCATCATCAGAACGCTCAATGCGTTCAGTGCCTGTGCCCTTGCCCTCACCTTGAGCGGCTGTATCGGAACCTGGGGCATTGCCCCGCAAAGCAAGACGCTGCAAGCCAACACCCTGACCACCGACGCGGCCATACGCGAAGCCGCGACCGACGCCCACTGGCCCGACCAGCAGTGGTGGCACGCCTATGGCGACCCACAGCTTGACCGCTGGGTTGCCCTGGCCGTGGCCGGCAGCCCGAGCCTGGCCATGGCTGCGGCGCGGGTACGCGAAGCCAAGGCCATGGCCGGCGTGGTCGAGTCGGCAGAAAAACTCCAGGCCAACGGCCAGGCCACGCTCAAGCGCCACAACTGGCCTGAAGACCAGTTCTATGGCCCGGGCGCGCTGTCCGGCGCCAATACCTGGGACAACAACGCCGCCATTGGCTTCAGCTATGCACTGGACCTGTGGGGCCGCGAACGCAACGCCAGCGAGCAGGCCGTGGACCAGGCGCACATGAGCGTTGCCGAGGCCCGCCAGGCGCAGCTGGAGCTGCAGAACAACGTGGTGCGCGCCTACATCCAACTGAGCCTGCACTTCGCCCAGCGCGATATCGTCAAGGCCGAGCTGGAACAGCAGGAGCAGATCCTGGCCCTGGCCAAGCGCCGCCTGGATGCCGGCATCGGCACTCACTTCGAAGTCAGCCAGGCCGAAGCGCCGTTGCCGGAAACCCACCGCCAGCTCGACAGCCTGGATGAAGAAATTGCCCTGGCCCGCAACCAGCTGGCCGCCCTGGCCGGCAAGGGCCCGGGGGAGGGCGCGCAGTTGCAGCGCCCGAGCCTGGCCCTGGCCGCGCCGCTGAAGCTGCCGTCGAACCTGCCGGCCGAACTGGTCGGCCAGCGCCCCGACGTGGTCGCCAGCCGTTGGCAGGTGGCCGCCCAGGCGCGGGGCATCGATGTCGCCCATGCCGGCTTCTTCCCCAACGTCGACCTGGTCGGCAGCCTTGGCTTCATGGCAACCGGCGGTGGCCCGCTGGAGTTCCTCACCGGGCGCAAGTTCAACTACAACGTCGGCCCGGCCATCAGCCTGCCTATCTTCGACGGTGGCCGCCTGCGCTCGCAGCTGGGCGTGGCCTCGGCGGGCTATGACGTGGCCGTGGCACGCTACAACCAGACCGTGGTCGGTGCGCTGAAGAACATCTCCGACCAGCTGATCCGCCGTGAGTCGATGAAGGAGCAGTCGCACTTCGCCGCCGAGTCGGTCGCGGCCGCGCAGAAAACCTACGACATCGCCATGGTCGCCTTCCAGCGTGGCCTTACCGACTACCTGAACGTGCTCAACGCCCAGACCTTGCTGTTCCGCCAGCAGCAGGTGCAACAGCAGGTGCAGGCTGCCCGCCTGATTGCCCATGCCGAGCTGGTCACCGCCCTGGGCGGTGGCTTGCAGGCTGGCCAGGACGTGCCGAAAGAGGAGCGCCAGGCCGTACCGAAAACCCCGGCCACCCTGGCCATTCTCGACAAGAAGCCGGATAACGCCGAATGAGCACTTCCAGTTTGCCCGTGCGCTGGCTGCAGAGCCTGGAATGGCGCCGGGGCTTCTTTGCCTGGGCGCGCACCGACGGGGTGACCTGGGTGTACATCTTCAAGGTGCTGGCCGCTGCGTTCATCACCCTGTGGCTGGCCATGCGCCTGGAGTTGCCGCAACCGCGTACGGCGATGATCACCGTGTTCATCGTCATGCAGCCGCAAAGCGGGCATGTGTTCGCCAAGAGCTTCTACCGGGTGCTCGGCACCCTGGCCGGCTCGGCGATGATGGTGGCGCTGATCGCCATATTTCCGCAGAACACCGAGCTGTTCCTGCCCAGCCTGGCCCTGTGGGTAGGCCTGTGCTCGGCCGGTGCCATGCGCTACCGCACCTTCCGCGCCTATGGCTTCGTGCTGGCCGGCTACACCGCGGCGATGATCGGCCTGCCGGTGCTTGAGCACCCTGACCAGGCGTTCATGGCGGCGGTATGGCGGGTGCTGGAAATCGCCCTGGGCATTCTGGTGTCGACCTTCGTCAGCGCCGCGATCCTGCCGCAGTCGGCCAGTGCCGCCATGCGCAACGCCCTATACCAGCGCTTTGGCGTGTTCGCCGGGGTGGTGGTCGAGGCCCTGCGCGGCGAAAGCCAGCGGGACCGCTTCGAGAGCAGCAACGTGCGCTTCGTCGCTGAAGCAGTGGGGCTCGAGAGCCTGCGCAACGTCACCGCCTTCGAAGACCCGCACATGCGCCGGCGCTCTGGTCGCCTGGTGCGCATGAACAGCGAGTTCATGGCCATCACCACGCGCTTCAATGCCCTGCACCGTTTGCTGGAGCGCCTGCGCGCCCGCGGCCCGCTGCAGATCGTCGGCGCCATCGAGCCGGGCCTGAACACCCTGGTGGAGCTGTTGCAGCCCTACGTGGGCCGGGCGCTGACCGACGCCGATGCGCTGCGCCTGACCCTGGAGCTGGCCGCCTACAAGGAAGGCTTGCAGGCACAGGTGCGCGGCCTGCGCGCCGAGTACCTGGCAACCGAGCCGAGCGAGTCCGACCTGCTCGACTTCCACACCGCCTTCGAGCTGCTCTACCGCTTCGTCGACGAGATGTACGGCTACGCCGAAACCCACGCTTCGCTGGCTGCGCACCGGCACGAACGCGAGCAGTGGGATGAGCCCTACGTGGCGCAGACCAGCTGGCTGGTATCGTTGGCCGCCGGTGTGCGCGCCTCGGCGGTGCTGTTGCTGCTGGGCAGCTACTGGCTGTTCAGCGACTGGCCCAGCGGCGCCATGATGACCCTGATCGCCACCGTCACCGTGGGCCTGTCGGCAGCCTCGCCGAACCCCAAGCGCATGTCGTTCCAGATGGCCTGCGGCACGGCGATTGGTGCCTTCGTCGGCTTCTTCGAAACCTTCTTCGTGTTCCCCTGGATCGACGGTTTCCCGCTGCTGTGCATGGTCCTGGCACCAGTGTTCGTGCTGGGCGCGTTCCTTTCGTCACGGCCGGCCTATGCTGGCTACGGCATCGGCCTGCTGGTGTTCTTCGCCATCGGTTCGGTGCCGAACAACCTCACCGTGTATGACCCATACACCTTCATCAACGACTACATCGGCATGGTCATCGGCATGTTCGTCTGTGCCGCTGCCGGTGCGATCATCCTGCCGCCCAACAGCCGCTGGCTGTGGAGCCGCCTGGAGCAGGAACTGCGCGAGCAGGTGCTGTTCGCCATCAGCGGCCGCCTGCGCGGCATCGGCACGGCCTTCGAAAGCCGCACCCGTGACCTGCTGCACCAGGCCTATGGCCTGGCAGCCGGCAAGCCGCAGGTACAGAGCCAGTTGATGGGCTGGATGTTCACCGTGCTGGAAATCGGCCACGCCATCATCGAGCTGCGCAAGGAACAGGCCCGTGCGCCGGTGCACCCGGCCTACGCCGAGTCGCAGCCCTGGCGCCAGGCGATCCGCGTGATGGGCCGTGCCCTGGCCCGGCTGTTCCTGCAGCCCAGCGCCAGCAACCACGAACGCGCGCTGGTGGCGGTGGACCACGCCATCGCCCGCGTGCAGGCCACCGACGAGCCCTTCGCCCGCCACTTCGACACTTCGGTGCTGCGCCGCGCGCAAAGCTACCTGCACTTCATCCGTTCTTCCCTGCTCGACCCACAGTCGCCGTTGGCACCGGCGAAAGGACTGCACGATGCTCCGTGAAACCATGCCCCGTGAAATCGCCTTCCATGGCGTGTACATGCCCACCATGACCTTGATGTTCCTGTTCGCCCTGGGCCTGGCCTGGGGCCTGGACCGGTTCATTGCCAGCCATGATGGCTACCGCTTCTTCTGGCACCCGGCGCTGCTGCGCCTGAGCCTGTTCGTCTGCCTGTTCGGCGCTTTGGCGCTGTCGCTCTACTGGTGAGAATCCTTCGATGAAAAAGTTCTTCAGCCTGATCGCCACCCTGTTGGTGCTTGCCGCTGCCGTGGTGATCGGTCGCCAGTTGTGGCTGCACTACATGACCACGCCATGGACCCGCGACGGCCGTGTGCGTGCCGACATCATCAACGTCGCTGCCGACGTGCCTGGCTATGTGGTGGACGTACCGGTCAAGGACAACCAGCGGGTGAAGAAGGGCGACCTGCTGATCCAGATCGACCCCGAGCACTACCAACTGGCGGTCGACCAGGCCAAGGCGCTGGTCGCTTCGCGCAAGGCCACCTGGGAGATGCGCAAGGTCAACGCCAAGCGCCGTGCCGACATGGACAACCTGGTGATCTCCAAGGAAAACCGCGACGACGCCAGCAACATCGCCAACTCCGCCCAGGCGGACTACCAGCAGGCCCTTGCCGAACTGGCCGCCGCCGAACTGAACCTCAAGCGCACGCATATCGTGGCCACGGTGGACGGCTACGTGACCAACCTGAATATCCACAAGGGTGACTATGCGCGTACCGGTGAAGCGGTGATGGCGGTGGTCGACGAGAACTCGTTCTGGGTATACGGGTTCTTCGAGGAGACCAAGCTGCCGCATGTGAAGGTGGGTGACCAGGCCGAGCTGCAGATGATGAGCGGCGAGCGCATCAAGGGCCACGTGGAGAGCATCGCCCGCGGCATCTACGACCGCGACAACCCACAGAGCCGCGAGTTGATCGCCGATGTGAACCCGACTTTCAACTGGGTGCGGCTGGCGCAGCGGGTGCCAGTGCGCATTCATATCGATGAGGTGCCGGACGGGTTTTTGCTGGCGGCGGGGACGACTTGTACGGTGGTGGTGAAGCCGAGCGAGGGGTGATCACAGCTTAGGTTGGACTTTTTGGCGTCTTCAGGAAAAGGACTACACGAGGGTAGGAAGCGGATGTCATGAGTCGCCTGTAGCTCGCGCTGCACAATGCCGTTTTCGAGTCGCCTGCAGCTTGTTCTGGCAGCGAGTCGGAAAAGGAATGGCCCCGCAATGCGGGGCCATTGATACGTACCTAGCGTCATCACCAGCATGACCATCAGGTCTTCTGGGAGAGGGCGACATAGGGCTGCATCGCGAATGCTAATACAGGAAGGACGAGTTTGACAAACCAGGACTGGAGCCAATTTCTTGAGCAGGCTTTTTCCAAGCCTCGCCTTGCTCGATACGCCATCAACCCTCGTAAAACCGCCGCCGCTACTGCGTATGCCCATAACATGCTGCTTGGGCAAGCAATCTACCCGTGACTGCACGTACTGGAAGTCAGCCTGCGCAACGCCATGCATCAGGCTTTGCGGCTCAAGTACGGGCGAGCCGATTGGTGGGAGGCGGCGGAGTCACTCACCGCTGTCGACAGGTCAGAAATCGAGAAGGCCAAGGCATCGATCAAGGTGAAGCGCCATGCCGCAACACCGGACAAAATCATTTCTGATCTTAGCTTTGGTTTTTGGGTCTCCCTGCTGAACACCAGGCACGAGCAGGCGTTCTGGAAGGAGTTACGCCTTGCCTTCCCCCGGTGCCCGAAGAAAAGGCGCCAAAGAAATGAAATCTCAAAGGTATTGAACCTGCTTCGGGATCTACGCAATCGAGCAGCTCACCACGATGCCTTGCTCTGGTTGGAACCCGATATTCGGCAACGGCATCTGCTCTGCCTGGAAGTTATTGGTTGGGTAAGCCCGGAGTTGAAGCCTTGGCTTACCCGCTATGATGGTTTTCCCGACGCATGGTCAAACTGGGTTTGTTGCACCGCCTGTGACTGCTAACCAGCAGCCCCCACCAATACTGGTACCTTCACCCGATCAATCACCTTCGCGCTGATCGACGGGTCCAGCATCCGCCCCAGCCGCGAAAGGTGGCGGTGGCCCATGATGATCAGTTCACAATTCAGTTCCTGCGCCTTGGCCACGATCGCCTCGACCGGCTGCCCGGCCACCATGCAGCCCCGGCTGGCGAAGCCGGCTTGCTGCAACTCGCGCACCGCCTCGGCCACGGCCTGGTCGGCCTGGTGCTGCTCTTCGCAGGCGGCGGGGTATTCTTCCAGTTCTTCTGCGGTGTAAGGCGCGGGTTGGTCGTGGACGGCGAAGGTAGAGTCGATGGCCAGCAGCACATGCAGTTCGTGCTCGTCGGGGCGGCAGTAGCGGCGGGCGAGGGTGAGCAGGGCAGTGGATGCAGGGGAGGCGTCGATGGCGATCAGGACGGGGCTGGGCATGCGGAATCCTTGTTTCAGGCTGGCTAAAGGGTTGTCTGTTCTGGCCTCTTCGCGGGTAAACCCGCTCCCACAGGTGCGCCACAGTATTCAGAGCCTGTGCAGTCACTGTGGGAGCGGGTTCACCCGCGAAGAGGCCGAACCTGCCATCCCTCATTCTTGGCTCAATCCACCCTCAGGATAAATGCCCCACCACGCACGAGCGCATTGCGTCTGGTGCAATCCAGCAACCTGCTACCATCGCCATCCCCCACAGCTGTAACGGAAAACGGCCATGCAACTCCCGGACATGAACCTGCTCGTCGCCCTCGATGCCCTGCTCGACGAGGGCAGCGTGGTCGGCGCGGCGCAGCGCATGAACCTCAGCCCGGCGGCGATGAGCCGGACCCTGGGGCGTATCCGCGATGCGTTGGGTGACCCGATCCTGGTGCGCGCCGGTCGCGGCCTGGTGCCAACGCCGCGGGCGCTGGCCCTGCGCGAGCAGGTGGCGGCGTTGGTGGAGCAGGCCGGCGAGGTGTTCCGCAGTGGCGACGAGGTCGACCTGCCCAAGCTTGACCGGGCCTTCAACATCCGCACCAACGACCTGTTCATCGCCCTCTACGGTGCCCAGCTGCTGCGGCGCATGCACGAGCAGGCACCGCGCACGGTGCTGCGCTTCGTGCCGGAAAGCCCCGGCGGCGATGATGACAGCGTGCTGCGCGACGGGCGTACCGACCTGATCATCAGCTCGACCGTGGACCTGGGGCCGGAGATCAAGGTGCAGAGCCTGTTCCAGACCTACTACGTGGGCCTGGCGCGGCGCGACCACCCGATTTTCGAGCAGCCGATCACGGCGCACAGTTTTGCCAGTTATCCACAGATCAGCGTGTCCCGCCGTGGCCGTGCCAATGGGCCGATCGATGTGGAACTTGCCAACTTCAAGGTGCAGCGGCGGGTGGCGCTGATTACCCCGAGTTTTCACTCGGCGCTGTTCTCGCTGCCGGATTCCGACCTGATCCTGCCGATGCCGGCCAACATCCTCAACAGCGTGCACAAGCTCGGGCTGCCGCTGCGCTCGTTCGAGATCCCGGTGCCACTGGAGCGAGTGACCGTGCTGCAGGCATGGCACCCCCGGTTTCACAATGACCCGGCACATCGGTGGCTGCGGCAGACCCTGAAGGCTTGCTGCAGTGTCGACCCTTAAGTGATGTTCTGCCTGGGCCGGCCTTTTCGCGGGTGAACCCGCTCCCACAGGTACAACACACCTCTCAAGGTTTGTGATTTCCCTGTGGGAGCGGGTTCACCCGCGAAGCAGGCGACTGGGTTTTGAAGTGGATTGCGCCTGACGCAACATAAACCTACCGATAAGTCAGTTTTCGTCAGCATTCGACCTTCTTAGACTTGCTCCAGTCGCAAATTTGTTGCTGGAGATGTCTGCCCATGAGTTCCCTGTCCGCCCCGTCTGCCGCGATTGCCGCCGCCCCCGCGCCGGCCGCGCCTGCGCAGACTGCGTTCGGCCTGCAGGTAGTGGTCGGGCTGTTCGGTGTGCTGCTGGCCGTGTTGTGCGCGGGCCTCAACGAGTCGGTGACCAAGATCTCCCTGGCCGATATCCGTGGGGCCATGGGCATCGGTGCCGACGAAGGCGCCTGGCTGCTGGCGGTCTACAGCGCCGCCTCGGTTTCGGCCATGGCCTTCGCGCCATGGCTGGCCACCACGTTCTCGCTGCGCCGCTTCACCATGAGCGCCATCGGCCTGTTCGCCGTGCTCGGCCTGCTGCAACCGTTCGCCCCCAACCTGCACAGCCTGATGCTGCTGCGTGTGCTCCAGGGCTTCGCCTCTGGCGCCTTGCCGCCGATGTTGATGAGCGTGGCCCTGCGCTTCCTGCCACCGGGCATCAAGGTCTATGGCCTGGCCTGCTATGCCCTCACCGCCACCTTCGGCCCCAACCTCGGCACGCCGCTGGCAGGGCTGTGGACCGAATACGTCGGTTGGCAGTGGGCGTTCTGGCAGATCATCCTGCCCTCGGCGCTGGCCATGTTCTGCGTCGGTTGGGGCCTGCCGCAGGACCCGCTGCGCCTGGAGCGCTTCAAGCAGTTCGACTGGCGCGGCGTGCTGCTCGGCTTGCCCGCCATCAGCTGCATCGTGCTGGGCCTGTCGCTGGGTGACCGCTGGGGCTGGTTCGATTCGCCGCTGATCTGCTGGCTGCTCGGCGGTGGCCTGCTGTTGCTGGTGCTGTTCATGTACAACGAATGGTCCGAGCCGCTGCCGTTCTTCCAGTTGCGCATGCTGTCACGGCGCAACCTGAGTTTCGCCCTGGTGACCCTGGCCGGTGTGCTGATCGTGCTCTCGGGCGTTGGCAGCATTCCGTCGGCCTACCTGGCGCAGATTCAGGGATACCGCCCGGCGCAGACCAGCCCGCTGATGATGCTGGTGGCCATGCCGCAGTTGATCGCCCTGCCGCTGACGGCGGCGCTGTGCAACATCCGCGCGGTGGACTGCCGTTGGGTGCTGGGCATCGGCCTGGCGATGCTGGCGGCGTCCTGTGTCGGCAGCAGCCTGCTGACCAGCGAGTGGATCCGTGGCGACTTCTACCCGTTCTACCTGCTGCAGGTGTTCGGCCAGCCAATGGCAGTGCTGCCGCTGCTGATGCTGTCCACCAACGGCATGACCCCGCAGGAAGGCCCGTTCGCCTCCAGCTGGTTCAACACCGTCAAGGGCCTGGCCGCGGTGATCGCCGGTGGCCTGCTGGACGCCCTTGGCACCCTGCGCCGGCACTTCCATTCCAACCACCTGGTGGACAGCCTGGGCAACGCCCCGCTGGTCGACGGTAACGCAGCCGGCCTGGCCAGGCGCATCCACGACCAGGCGCTGGTGCTGACCTCGGCCGACCTCTACCTGGTCATGGCCTGCATTGCCGTGGCCCTGATCTGCCTGATTCCTTTCGTGCCTACCCGGGTCTATCCGCCGCGCGCGGTGGCCTGAACCCTGGATGAATTCGAGAACACTGAAATGACCAACAACCGCAAAACCCTGTTCATCGGCTCGGTGCTTGCCGTGGCCGTCCTGGCCGGCATCGCTGGCCCCTGGATGTTCGGCAGTGACCACCGGCAGAGCACCAATGACGCCTATGTGATCGCCGACTACACCGTGGTCGCGCCCAAGATCGCCGGCTTCATCAAGGAGGTGCTGGTGGAGGACAACCAGCAGGTCAAGGCCGGCCAGTTGCTGGCGACCATCGATGCCCGTGACTACCAGGCCGCGCTGGATGCCGCGCAGGCGCAGTTGCTGGTGGCCCAGGCGCAAAGCGCCGATGCCCGTGCCACCCTCGAGCGCCAGGCGTCGCTGATTGCCCAGGCTGAGGCCGCAGTGAAAGCGGCCCAGGCCGAAGCTGCGTTCGCCGACCATGAGGTCAACCGCTACAGCCGCCTGGCCGAGCAGGGCGCCGGCACCGTGCAGAACGCCCAGCAGGCGCGCAGCGGTGTCGACCAGGCCCGCGCACGCCTGGCCAATGCCCAGGCGGCGCTGGTAGCGGCGCGCAAGCAGGTGGATATCCTTACCGCTCAGGTAGCCAGTGCCGACGGCCAACTGAAGCGGGCCGAGGCAGGGCTGGAAAAGGCCCAGCTCGATCTGTCCTACACCCGCATCACCGCGCCGGTGGACGGCATGGTCGGCGAGCGCGCCTTGCGTGTCGGTGCCTACGTCAACCCGGGCGCCCGCCTGCTGTCGGTGGTGCCGTTGCAGCAGGCCTACGTGGTCGGCAACTTCCAGGAAACCCAGCTGACCCACGTACAGCCTGGCCAGGCCGTGAGCATCAGCGTCGACACCTTTGCCGGTGAGAAGCTGCAAGGCCATGTGGAAAGCATCGCCCCGGCCACCGGCGTGACCTTCGCCGCGGTCAAGCCGGACAACGCTACCGGCAACTTCACCAAGGTGGTGCAGCGCATCCCGGTGAAGATCGTTTTCGATGACGGCCAGCCGCTGCTTGCCCGCCTGCGCGTGGGCATGTCGGTGGAAGCGACCATCGACACCCGTGGCGACAAGCTGGACGGCAAAGAGGTAAGCGCACGATGAAACCGGCATTACGCTTGAGCCCGTTGCTGCTGGCCGTATTGATGGCTGGCTGCACCCTGGGGCCGGACTTCCAGCGCCCTGACAGCCAGGCACCGCAACAGTGGGCGCCGCTGCAAGGTGAAGCGGCGGCCAGCCAGCCGCAGGCCGAACCGCTGGAACTGCGCTGGTGGGAGAGCTTCCACGATGCCCGCCTGAGTGCCTTGATCCAGCGCGTTGCCGAGCGCAACCTCGACTTGCAGATGGCCAGTGCCCGCCTGCTGCAAAGCCGCGCCCTGCGCAGCACCGTGGCTGCCGACCAAGTACCGTCGGTGGATGTGAACGCTGGCTACAGCCGCTCGCGCAACAGTGCCGAAGGCCTGAGTGACCCGTCCGGCAAGGCGGGCAAGGAAGCCTTCAACCTCTGGCAGGGCGACCTGGTGGCCGGTTGGGAGCTGGACCTGTGGGGCCGTGTGCGGCGCCAGGTCGAGGCTGCCGATGCCACGGTCGAAGTGGCCGAGAACGACCGCCGCGGCGTGCTGCTGGCATTGCTCTCGGAAACCGCCGGCAACTACATCCAGCTGCGCGCCGTGCAGCACACCATCGACGTGACCCGCGACAACCTCAAGGTCGCCCAGCACAGCCTGAAGTTGTCCGAAAACCGCCAGGCCGAAGGTGTCGCCACGCGCCTGGATGTGGCCCAGGCCAGTGCCCAGGTCGCCTCGATCGAGTCGCGCCTGCCAAGCCTGGAAGCGCGGCGCGACGACTTGATCAACGCCCTCAGCCTGCTTGCCGCCGAACCACCGCGCAGCCTGCAGGCCGAGTTGCTGCAGGGCGGCGAACTGCCTGCGCCGCAGCAGAAGTTCGCCATTGGCCTGCCGTCCGAACTGGCCGAGCGCCGCCCGGACATTCGCCAGGCCGAGGCCCGCCTGCATGCCGCCACTGCCAGCATTGGCGAGGCCAAGGCCGACTTCTACCCCAGCATCCGGCTGTCGGGCAGTGTCGGGTTCCAGGCCATGCAGCTGTCCGATTTCGGCGCCTGGGATTCACGCCGGTTCGCCTTCGGGCCACAGCTGTCGCTGCCGATCTTCGAGGGTGGCCGGCTCAAGGGCACCCTGGAACTGCGCGAGGCGCAGCAGCAGGAAGCGGCGCTGAACTACCGCAAGGTGGTGCTGGGTGCCTGGCATGAAATCGACGATGTGCTACGCCTGTACAACGCCAGCCAGCTACGCCGCGACCACCTGGCCGAGGCGGTGCGGCAGAACCGCATCGCCCTGGAAACTGCCCAGCGCCAGTATGTGGAAGGGGCGGTGGACTTTCTCAATGTGCTGACGGTGCAGGGGGCCTTGCTAGCCAGCGAGGAGCAGTGGATCGACAGTTCGGCGGCGGTGTCGCAGGCGTTGGTGGGGCTGTATAAGGCCCTGGGTGGTGGCTGGCAGGCGTTTGATGAGCAGCCTGTGAAGAAGGCATAGGGGGCCGCCCAGCGGCCCTTCGCGGGCATGCCCGCTCCCACAGTTAAACCTGTAGGAGCGGGCGTGCCCGCGAAGGGCTGCGGAGCAGCCCCAGCGATTTTCCAGACAGATGAGGAGGCACAGATGCACATTTCCCTGAACGGCAAGCGCGCCATCGTCAGCGGCTCCACCGCGGGCATCGGCCTGGCCATCGCCATCGGCCTGGCCGAGGCGGGGGCCGAAGTGGTCCTCAACGGTCGCACCCAGGCCCGGGTCGATGAAGCCCTCAAAGTTGTGCGCGAACGCCTGCCGCAGGCGCGCATCATCGGCATCGCTGCCGACCTGGGCACCCAGGCCGGTGCGCAGAAGTTGTTCAACCAGGTGCCGCACACCGACATCCTGGTCAACAACCTGGGCATCTTCGAGCCCAAGCCGTTCTTCGAGATCGAGGATGATGACTGGCAGCGTTTCTTCGACGTCAATGTGCTCAGCGCCGTTCGCCTGTCGCGCCACTATGCCCAAGGCATGGCCGAGCGCAAATGGGGGCGGGTGGTGTTCCTGTCCAGTGAGTCGGCGCTGCAGATCCCGACCGAGATGATTCATTACGGCATGACCAAGACTGCGTTGCTGGCGGTGTCGCGCGGGCTGGCCGAGACCCTGGCCGGCACCGGGGTGACGGTGAATTCGGTGTTGCCTGGGCCTACGCGTTCGGAAGGTGTGGGCGACTTCTTTGCCAAGCTGGCCGAGGAGCAGGGGGTATCGACTGAAGAGCTGGAAGCCAACTTCCTGGCTGAGCACCGGCCGACCTCGCTGATCAAGCGGCTGGCGACGGTGGAGGAGGTGGCGAACATGGTGGTGTACCTGGCATCGATGCAGGCCAGTGCCACTACCGGGGCTGCCTTGCGGGTGGATGGCGGGGTGCTGCGTTCCATTGCCTGATCTGTATTGCCTGTGCCGGCCTCTTCGCGGGTAAACCCGCTCCCACAGGGATGGCACAGGACTCAAATTCTGTGGGGTACCTGTGGGAGCGGGTTCACCCGCGAAGAGGCCAGCACAGGCAACCAAACAATCAGAGCGGGCGCAGCAGGCCAAACCGCTTGCGCAACGCCCAATCCAGCACCCGCCGCGGCAGTAACCGGGCCATCAACGGCAACGCCGTACTGCCGTTCCCCAACCGCACCACCGCTGGCACCGGCGACTTCCCGACCGCAGCCAACACGCCCTGGGCAAACACCGCCGCCGAGGTCGGCTTGTCCTGCGAAGCCCGCGCCCGTGCCTGCACATGCTCGCGCAACGGCCACCACGCCGAATCCGTCGCCAGCACCTGCTCGGCCTGGCGCTGGGCATTGCTGGCGAACTGCGAGGCAATCGCTCCTGGCTGCACTTCCATTACCTGCACACCAAACGGCGCCAGTTCCAGGCGCAAGGCATCGCTCAGGGCATGCACGGCTGCTTTCGAGGCGCAGTAAGCGCCGGCGAACGGCGTGACCAGCACGCCTGATACGCTGCCGATGTTCACCACCAGGCCCCGTGAGCGGCGTAGCTGTGGGAACAATGCGCGGGTAACGCCGACCACGGCGAAGACATTGGTTTCGAACTGTTGGCGCAGGGCATCCACACCGCCATCGAGCAGCGGGCCCATGGCGCCGTAGCCGGCGTTGTTGATCAGGATATCGAGGTTTTCCAGTTCCTCGGCCAGGCGGCCCAGTGCCTCGCTGTCGTTCACATCAAGTTGCCGGGCGGTGAAGCCGGCGGCGTTCAGTTGCTCGACATCCTCAGGTTTGCGGGCGGTAGCCCAGACGTGGTGGCCGGCATCGCGGAAGGCGTCGGCCAGGGCGCGGCCGATGCCGCTGGAACAACCGGTGATCAGGACGGTGGGCATGGTTGGGGCCTGTTGTCAGGGAGGATTGGTTTTTCCTGTGCTGGCCTCTTCGCGGGTAAACCCGCTCCCACAGGTACCCCACAGAATTTGAGACCTGTGTAGTCCCTGTGGGAGCGGGTTTACCCGCGAAGAGGCCGGCACAGGCGATACATTAGTTGGCAAACGTACCTTGCAGATGCTCTGCCCGAAACTCCAGGGTCTGCGGCCTGTACCCGGAGCGCAGTGGCGGCAGTGGCAGGCAGTCTTTCCACTCGGCCCCTGGCTGCAGCTCACCCGGCCCACGGTAGCGCGGGGCGTTGTAGGTGTTCTCCGCCAGGTTCACGGTATCGCCCGGCGCGTAAGCAGCCACTCGCCAGCGCAGCTCGGTCAGCGGCACATCGTTGCCGTTCTTCATGCGCACCTGCAGGGCGCGGTCGGCGGGGCAGTGTTCGGGGGCGTAGGTCAGGCGCAGGTCCAGGCGGGCCAGTTGCGAGGTTTCGCGGGTGTCCTGCCAGACGACGAACAGGGCCACCAGGCCCAGGCCACAAACGGCAGCCAGCGAGATCGGCAGGGCCTTGGCCGGGTAGCGCAACAGCAGCACCAGCCAGGTGAGGATGAGGAAGGCACCGATGATCATGAAAGCGGGCAGACCTTGGTTGCGCGGGGTCAGACCATCGTAGCCCAAAATAACAAAGCTTCAAAAACCTGATTCGTCTAGATCAATCAGCCAGCAGGAGAGTTTGATGGGTTATGACCCTGGGTAGGGATATCGATTCAGGTGTTACCTGGTATTTTTGATAGGTTACAACTTCTCGATTATTGATTAGTTTCAATCTGTATGTATCTATAATCGGAGTGGAAGAAATGGAAAATATTCGCGAAAACTGGACTGAGATTGAATTCGCTATTCCTGAGGGAGCTGTTGGGTACGGGGCGGCAAGGTTGTCAGATGGAAAATATTATGTGGCGGCATCATCGCAGTGGGAAGTTAGTGTGCTGCGGTATGATGATCGAGGAAGTCTGGATATATCCTTCGGCGAGCAAGGGATAGTGAAATTCCCAAACCCTGATCGTTTTGGTACTAAATTTTCTTTCAGTCTGCAAGAAAATGTGGTCATGCTGTCCTGCCTGGCGGGTGAAGCTGGTAATTATAGTAATTTTCTGCTCTGCAAACTTGACGCCGATACCGGGGCGTTGGATCCGGGCTTCGGGGATAACGGTGTAAAAATTGTGCCGATACCTCAGGCGGTCCAGACCGAAATTGTCGGCTCGAGTGTCAATCAATCCCCGCAGTTACCGGACGGTAAGCATCGACAACTTGTATCTCGTGGGATGGCTCAATTTGAGTTGACAGGTGAATTGGACCCAGCGTTCAACGAGAATGGGGTGCTGAGAAGTTTTCCCAAGTCAAGTTACGAATATCAGACAATGAATATCATGCCTTACATGAGTGCCGGTAAGCATGAAGGTTTCTTGATGAGTGGTGTTTTCAACCTTGGAGGCTATGGCCGTGGATGGGTGGGAGCCATCGATAGCGAAGGTAAATTGTTGCGCGATTTCGGTGGCGATGGTGAAGTCCATTTCATGAAGCTCCCAGATCATGAGCTCACCAATCTGGTAATGGAGCCGATGTTACAGGTCGACGATTATCTGTATGTGGCTGGCAGTGGAGGACATGAGCTGTTTCCAAAGTTCATCTATCGTCTGCATCGGGATGGCAGAATAGATGAAAGTTATAACGATGGTAAGCCAGTATTTTTGGAAGTTGGAGCGGCCAAGGTTTTTCACCTGGTCCAAGACGGCGACGGCATTCTCATCGGTATATGGGGTGTTGAAGCGACGGGTGGGATCATTCGATACGATGCCGCTGGTAAACGAGACCTGTCTTTCGGCCAGGGCGGTTGGTTGAACATGCCCGTGAAATACATGGATCCCGTATCGTTGACCATAAGGGAATATGAAGGCTCCAAGATTGTGGAAGTATTGGGTGGCCGTTATCTCTTGCGTCACCGGATCGAATAGATCACAGCTGAGCAGGGCTCGGGCAGCCCTGGCCTGGGTGGTTCCCAGCCATTGCCTGGTGCAATGGCTGGGATGCCACTTTTACTGCGCGATGGTCTTCACCGAGACACCACGCTCGATGGGTGTAGAGGTACGCCCGTATACATCCTCGAAGCGCTCGATGTCATCCTCGCCCAGGTAGCTGCCGGACTGTACTTCGATGATCTCCAGCGGGATCTTGCCTGGGTTGCGCAGGCGGTGCACCGAGGCGATCGGGATGTAGGTGGACTGGTTCTCGGTCAGCAGGAACACGTTCTCGTCACAGGTTACCTCGGCGGTGCCGGACACCACGATCCAGTGCTCGGCACGGTGGTGGTGCATCTGCAGCGACAGGCTGGCGCCCGGCTTGACGGTGATGTGCTTGACCTGGAAGCGGCCGCCCATGTCCACCGAGTCGTACGAGCCCCACGGGCGATACACTTCCAGGTGGTTCTGGGTTTCGCTGCGGCCCTGCTCGTCGAGGGTCTTGACCATCTGCTTGACGCCCTGGACCTTGTCCTTGTGGGCAATCATCATGGCGTCCTTGGTCTCGACCACCACGATGTTCTCCAGGCCGATCACCGACACCAGCTTGCCGTTGCCGTGGATCATGCAGTTGTGGCTGTCCTGCACCACCACGTCGCCCTTGGTGACGTTGCCGTTGTCGTCCTTCTCGTGCACTTCCCACAGCGACGACCAGCAGCCCACGTCGCTCCAGCCGGCCGACATCGGCACCACGCAGGCGCGCTGGGTCTTTTCCATCACCGCGTAGTCGATGGAGTTGTCCGGGCAGCAGGCAAAGGTGGCTTCGTCGATGCTCAGCACATCACCGTCTTCCTGGCTGCGCTCCAGGGCCAGCACGCAGGTGTCGTAGATGTCGCCGTCGTGCTTCTTCAGCTCTTCGAGGAAGCGGCTGGCACGGAACAGGAACATGCCGCTGTTCCAGAAGTAACCGCCGGCCTGGACGAACTCGGCGGCGCGTTTTTCGTCGGGCTTCTCGACGAACTGCGCCACGCGCGCCACGCCTTCAGGCAGCAGGGCGTCCTGGCTGGAACGGATGTAGCCGTAACCGGTTTCCGGCTTGGTCGCCGGCACGCCGAACAGCACCATCTCGCCACGCTCGGCGGCCACGGTGGCCAGGGCCAGGGCGCGTTGCAGGGCCTTCTGGTCCTCGATCACGTGGTCGGCGGGCAGCACCAGCATCAGCTCGTCGCGGCCTTCGTTGACCAGTTTCATGGCAGCCATGGCCACGGCCGGCGCGGTGTTGCGGCCGAACGGTTCCATCAGGATGCCTTGGGTTTCCAGCTTCAGCGCGGCCAGTTGCTCCTGGACGATGAACTTGTGGTCCTTGTTGCAGACCACGATCGGTGTGTCCATGCCTTCGAACACCAGGCGCTCGAGGGTTTGCTGGAACAGGGTGTGTTCACTGGTCAGGGCCAGGAACTGCTTGGGGAACTGCTTGCGCGACAGAGGCCACAGACGGGAACCGCTACCACCAGAAAGAATTACCGGGATCATCATGTTTCTCCAATAGTCGTTGAGAGGCAGGGGAATCAGTTGCTAGCCACGGGGCGAGTTACCCACACCGGCGACAAGGCGTTGCCGGAACCCGTTACGTACAGCACTGCGGCTTCGCCGCGCTCCAGGGCGACGGGTTTGACGTCACCCACTTTCTTGTCTCCTTGGTACAGCGCCAGATTGACCTTGACCGGGTTGATTTCGCGTTCGCCACGGCCGTTGGCGGCCACCGGCTTGACCACTTCGGTCTTGCCGTCGGCGGTCTTCAGGGTCAGTTGCTGGTCACTCAGGTTCTGCACGCGAACCAGGGCTTTCTGCTTGTTCTTGAACGGCGGCTCTTCGATCAGCTGCGGGTTGCCGCTGGCGCTGTTGACCAGGGTGTAGTACTTGTCCGCAGCCAGCTTGACCGGCACGCTCTTGCCGCCGACCTGGGCGGTGTAGTCACCCCCTGGCAGGAAGCTGAAGTCGCTGCTGGCCTGGGCGCCAACCTGCTTGATCTGGGTGTTGCCGACCGAGGCTGCAGCCGGTGCGCCGGAGGCGTTGTACAGGCGCACGAAGGTCGAGCCTTTCGGTGCGCTCGGGCCATACAGCGCGGCGTCGGCACCGGCGAAGGCCTGCATGGAGGCCAGGGACAGGCCGGCTGCGAGGGTGAGGGCTTTGGCAATGGAAGTCTTGGTAGTCATATGTATGTTCCTCTGATTAGTGGTTAGTCCGGGTGGACGACAAAGCCAGGTTTTCTTCGGATTTACGGGTGTTCTTCAGCTGGGCGATCCACTGTGGATCGAAGCTGCTGAGGTCGTTCTTCATTGGCAGATAACGTTCTGGGAATTCCCACACCACCACCTGGGGTGCGGCGTTCTTGAAGGCATCGCTTTGCAGGTACTTGAGCATCGGCAGTAGTGGGCCATGGCCGTCTTCGGCGTAGTTGGCCACGTCGCTGCGCAGGGCCTGCTGCAGCGCACCGAGGAAGTTCCAGTGCGGATTGGCGCTGTAGCTGGTACCCACCAGCGCAACCGGGATCTGCGTGTCGGCGAACAGTGCGTCACCGGCTTCACCTTCGGCCTCGACCGGGCGAGTGGTGCGTTGCTGCAGGTTGTCCGGGGCTGGCAGCAGGTTGCTGAACAGCGGGTCCAGTGGCAGGAAGTTGGTCAGGTCGCCCTTGTATGGCGCGGTGCTGCCGGCTTCGGTGATGAACGCCTGCGGGTCGCCGTTGAGCAGGCTCTGGCGGTTGACCGCTTCGGCCAGTGCCTGCGCCGCCACTTCGGCGCCCATCGGCGTCCAGTGGGTGTCGGTGCGCAGGAACACCTGGCCGCGGGCCTTGGCCTGCTCCATGGGTGCCATCAGGTCCGGGGCGAACACGTTGGCCTGGCGTGCCTGGGCATGGAACTGGTTGTACAGGTCGTCATGCAGGCTGGTCGGCAGTTCCTTGCCCAGGTACTCGGCGTACACCCGCGCCTTGGCCGGCACGATCGCCAGCACCAGCTGGCTGCCGTGCTGCTGCAGGGTGTCGCGCACGCCACGGATCAGCGCCAGGTTTTCCTGCATCAGCTGCTCGGCACCGGCGGTGGGCTTGAACTCTTCGTCACTGAACAGCCACTGGTCGCGGCCCAGCACCACGCCGGGGCGGCCTTCGTTGAACAGCTTGAAGTCCATCGCCGCCCATAGGTTGGTACCCAGGCGCTTGATCGGGAACTGCTCGTCGTAGTGGGTCTCGGCGGCCTTGGCCAGCTTGCCGTTGAGCAGGGTCATCTGCTCGGTACGCTGGAAGCTTTGCAGGCCACCGGTGGACCAGACGCCCATGCCCACCAGCAGGCCGAGGAACGACAGCGAATAGGTAATGCGTAATGTCCGGGTCATGTCATCAACCTCAGAACTGGAAGTAAAGGAACGGCGAGTAGCTCTGCGCCGAAAGCTTGAGGATCGAGGCCACGAACAGCAGCAGCACCAGGGCGCGGGTCATCACCCGGGTCCAGTCCAGGCCGATCGAACCGTCGCTGTTGACCTCCACCGGGGTGGCCTTGGGCGTTGGCCTGGCGTTGCGGTAGAAGTCGCGCAGGCCGAAGAACGCCAGGGTGATGTAGGCGACCACCAGGGTGGCTACCTGCAGGCCGGTGAGCTGGGCACGGTTGAGTTCCGACAGCTGCCAGTCGCCGAAGCTGAACATGGCGCCGTACATGCGACCGGCCACCTCCAGGTTCTCGGCACGGAAGATCACCCAGCCGACCACCACCAGCAGGAAGGTGAATGCCCACTTCACCGGGTTGAAACGCTGCGGGTTGGTGTCGATGCCCAGCGCGCGCTCGATGGCCAGCCACATGCCGTGCCAGGCGCCCCAGATGATGTAGGTGAAGTTGGCGCCGTGCCACAGGCCACCCAGCAGCATGGTCAGGAACAGGTTGCGGTAGGTGTTGAAGGTGCCTTTGCGGTTACCGCCCAGGGTGATGTACAGGTAGTCGCGCAGCCAGGTCGACAGGCTGATGTGCCAGCGCCGCCAGAACTCGGTGATCGACTGGCTGATGTACGGCTGCTTGAAGTTCTCCATGAAGCGGAAGCCCATCATCAAGCCAAGGCCGATGGCCATGTCGCTGTAGCCGCTGAAGTCGAAGTACAGCTGCGCGGTGTAGGCCAGGGCGCCGAGCCAGGCATCGCCGGTGGTCGGGTTCTGCAGGGCGAAGCAGTGGTCGGCCACTACCGCCAGGGTATCGGCGATGAACACTTTCTTGATGAAGCCCTGCATGAAGCGGGTGCAGCCTTCGGAGAACTTGTCCAGGGTGTGGGTGCGGTTGTTGAACTGGTCGACCAGGTCCTTGAAGCGCAGCACGGGGCCGGCGATCAGGTGCGGGAAGATCGCCACGAACGCCGCGAAGTCGATCAGGTTGCGGGTGGCCGGGGTGTCGCCGCGGTACACGTCGATGATGTAGCTGATCGACTCGAAGATGTAGAACGAGATACCGATCGGCAGCAGCACGTGGGTGAGGATGAACGGCTCCAGGCCGAACGAGGAGATGATCGCGTTGAGGCTGTCGACGCCGAAGTTGGCGTACTTGAAGTAGCCGAGGATCGCCAGGTCGACACCGACGCCGAGCAGCAGCCAGCGCTGCGCGGGCTTGGTGCGCACACCGGCGGCGCCGACTTTCAGGCCGATCCAGTAGTTCCACAGGGTGACCCCGGCGAACAGGGCCAGGAAGTCCACCCGCCACCAGGCGTAGAAGATGTAGCTGGCGACCAGCAGCAGCAGGTTGCGATAACGTTGCCCGCTCAAGTAGTACAGGCCGAGGAAGATCGGCAAGAACAGGAACAGGAACACGTTGGACGAGAAGACCATCCCGGTTCTCCTTTTTGTTCACAGCATCCGGGGCAAAGCGCCCCCCAAACCCCCCAGTGCAAGACTGGAAGGCAACCTAGTACCTCTGTGGGAGCTGGCTTGCCGGCGATGCAAGGCGAAGCCTTGCCCAGCGGTACACAGGGGCTGCTACGCAGCCCATCGCCGGCAAGCCGGCTCCCACAGGTGCCACCCCCACATTGGGGTGTGTTACTTCTTGCTCTCTGCGCTCGGGTCGTAGACCCGGGTCAGGTCGCCGCCCAGCCGGAAGCTGTTGAACGGCTGCATACCGCGCTTGCGTTGCAGGGTGTCGCCACTGCACGCATACAGGCTGCAGTAGGGCTCCATCCACGAGTACTTGCTGTCGATCTTCAGGTCTTTCATGTCCTGTTTCTCGCCATTGCGGGCCTTGAACTCGCTGGGGTCCTTCGACCCGTTCAGCACCCGCTGCGCCAGGCGCTGCAGGGCGTTGTTGTTCTCGCCGCGCACATCCACGCCATTGACCTGGGCGAAGCTGGCGATCATCGCCAGCGGCGGCAGGGCGTAGTTGTGGTAGGCCAGGGCGCGTTGCTTGCGCTTCAGTTCGTTGGGCAGGAAGCCCTGCTCGTCGACCTGGTTGGCGCCAACCCGGTATTCCTTCACGGCCCAGTCGAACAGGTCGCGACGGTCGGTGGCCACGGCGCTGGCCATTACCGCCCAGGCAGCCCAGTAGCTGTGGTTGTTGATCTTCTCCAGTGGCAGGTCGCTCCAGTCGCGCACGGTCTGCTCGGCCAGGCGGGCGAACCATTTTTCGATCAGCTCGGCCTCGGCCTGGTGCGCGGCCAGCGGCTGCGAATTGGAGAACTTCAGGCGCAGCCACGAACCGCTCATGCTGCCCAGCGCCCATTTGCGCATCGACTTGCCGGTGTGGTTGTAGTCGGTGGACATCAGCGCATCGGCGCGGGCCCATTCGCCCAGCCAGGCCAAGGTGCAGTCGAGCTGCGCCGGGCGGCCGTCACGCATGTACTGGCCGATCATCTTGCTCACGCCTTTCTCAAGGGTGGTGATGTCTTCGGTGGACTTGCGAAAGGCCTTTTCCGAGTCGGCATTGAGCGTTGCCCGCGCCTTGTCCGAGCCTTCGTACTTGCTGCGGAACTGCAGGGCACCGGTGTATGGCTTGGGGGCAGCCTCGCAGCGGAAGTTGCCGTCGCCGGTCTTGAGCTTTTCGATCCCCTCGTAGTAACCCTGGGGCGGTACCAGCGCGGCGTGCGCGGCACCGCCGCACAACGCCAGGGCAAGCAGGGCGGGGCGGGAAATTCGCTTGAACGGGATCATGGTCGCCTCACTGGCCGGCCTGCGCGGTCTGCGCGGGCACGACGAAGTTGTTGCGTTTGCAGAGCTTGGCTTCGACCTTCTGGGTACCGCTTTCCGGCCCCTGCACCTCGAACGCCAGCAGGCTCTGGCTGGCCCAGTCCTCGTCTTCGCGCATCTGGAAGACGAAGCGGCCGTCGGTGTCGGAGGTTTCCGGTTTTTCCAGCTTGATGTCCTCGTGGCGGCCGTTGAGGTACCAGAGGGTGGCCTGCAGCACCTTCACCGACGGGTCTTCGAACTTGACGTCCATCTGCATGTTGCGGTTGATCAGGTCTTTGATCACGCCGCCCTTGCCGTTGACCATCAGCTCGTTCTTGCCGGGCTTGAGGGTGGCGCTGGCGCTCATCAGGGCCGGGCGGTCATCGCAGCCGTCGTCGAGCAGGCCAAGGATTTGCCGCCAGATGGTTTCCTGGTCCAGGCGATACAGCGGGGAGAATTCCCAGATCAGGATCTTCGGCGGGTTCTTCTGGAATTCCTCGCTACCCAGGTACTGGATCATCGAACCTTCCAGGCCACCGCCAGGGAAGGCCACGTTGAGCACGTCGGCGCCGATGTACTGCTCGAGGAAGCCGGAGAAGTTGTAGTTCTTGCCACTGTGGCTGGTGCCGACCAGGGTGATCTGCGCGTTGCCGCCGTCACCGAACAGGTCGTCGCCGCCGCCGGTGGAGCCTTTCGGCTCGGTGGCGAACTGGTCCATGTACTGGACGGCGTAGCTGGTGCCGCACAGCTGGCCGGCCACGTTATGCAGGGTGCCGGTCTTACCCATGCGCCCGGACTTTTTCGTTTCGAATTCCTTGCGCGGGATGCCTTCGAAAGCCGGCATCTTGTGCACGGTATCGGCCACGATCTTGGCCGCGCGCTCGGCGCCGTAAGGCGTCCAGTGCTGGTCGCCACGGAAGTAGAAGTCCTTGCCCTGGTCGGCAGCGGCCAGCTGTTCGTTGGTCAGCGGCGACAGGTCGGGCACGTTGTAGCCCATGCTGGCAAAGCGCTTGAGCATGGCCTGGTAGTTGCCCAGGGCCTTCTGGTAGTCGAAGGCAGCCTTTTCCGCCGGGTTGAGCATGTTGCGGTTCACCAGGCCACGGGTCGGCTGGTACACCACCACCAGTTCCACGCCGCGTTTCTTGAACGCGTCGTGCACTTGCTGCAGGCGCTTGTAGCCGGCCGGGGTGGTATTGAACTCGGTGCGCAGGTCTTCGCGGGTACGGAACAGCCAGTCGCCCTGGGCCTGCACCAGCGTGGTGAAGTTCTGCTGGTAACGGGTGGTGTAGCGGCTGGCGTCATGCGCTTCAGGGCACAGCTGGCAGCAAGGCTCGGCGCTGAAGGTGGGGGCCTTGACGTCTTCGGCGCGCACGCCCTGGCTGATCGCCAGGAGGGCGGCGGACAGGCCCAGCAGTTTCATCAGATGTGGAGTCATGGTCTGGGCTTCCTTAATCGATCATTTCGGTCTGGCGTTCGACCGGGTCGATCAGCACAGCCTTTTGCTGGCGTACCAGCAGGTCGAGGATTTCGTCCTGGCGTTCGCCCAGTACGCCGTTGAGGCTGATGCCGCTGGCCTTGCGCGGGGCGAGCATGGACACCTTGTACAGCTCGACCGACAGCGGCGAGTCGATCGACAGTGGCCCGGAGCCGTTGGCCGCCAGTTCGCCACCGACCAGGATCAGCGACACCTTGGTGTCGAACGGGTCGAGGGCGATGTCACGGTCGGTGTTGGACAGGTCCTTGATGTGGCCGTACACGCCGACCAGGCCGTTGGCCATGGCGACGTTTTCGTACAGGCGGATGTTCACGCTGTTACGCACGCGGATGCCGTGGCGGCGGTTGTTGATCAGCTTGTTGCCCCAGATCAGGTTGTCGCCACTTTCGTACAGGGTGATGCCGTCGGTGTGGTTGCGGTAGATCTCGTTGTAGGCGATCAGGTTGTTGACGCTGTTACGGTCGATCACCACGCCCGAGAGCTTGTTGTCGAAGCTCTTGTTGTTGATGATCCAGCTGTCGTTTACCTCACGCGAAACGATGATGCCGTGCTTCTTCTTGGTGCCGTACACCGTGTTGCCGGCGATGATCAGCCGGTGCGAGCGGTCGTGCGGGTCGATGCCGTAGACGATGTTGTCGCGGTAGGTGCTGTCCTTGACCACGAAGTCCTGGGTCTCGTAGCAGTAGAAGCCGTACCACATGTCGCTGAACTCAGAGCCGATGATCCAGCCGGTGGGTTCCGGGCGGCCCATGCGCTTGGCCATGTTCGGCGTGTACTGCGAGATGCTCACGCCGTACGACTTGGACTTGGCGTAGCCGAAGCTGGCCATCTTGGTATTGACGATGTAGGTCTCGGTGCCGCCCCACGACAGCAGGAACGGGCGGAATTCCTTGGGCGAGCGGAAGGTCGCCGGGCCGTTTTCCTTTTCCCGCCAGCCGGTCACCTGGGTGTCGGTGACGAACAGCTTGCCGTCGTTGACCAGGAACGAACCGCCTTCCTGGGACAGGCGCAGTTGCTTGACCTTGCCGTCGATCTCGAGGATGCCCTTCTGCCCGACCACGATCGGCAGGCGCGCCAGGTACACACCCGGCTCGACTTCGCTGAGGTACTGCTTGGGTACCTTCTTGCTCAGCTCGACCAGGTCGACATGGCCGTCATCGACGAAGATCGCCTGCGGAATGCCATGCTGGCGCTGGACCCACTCGGCCGCCTTGTTGTCGCCGCCGACGAATTCCTTGAGGGTATCCTCCTGGAACATGCGGCGCAGGCTGACCTTGCCCTTGTGGCGGCGGTCGATTTTCTTCTGCACCGCCTCGGCGGTGTAGCCGGTCAGGTCGGGCAGCTTCGGCGGGTCCATGTGCAGCGGCTCGATCGGCGCGCTGGAGACCGTGTAGGTCTTGGCCTGCTGCAGTTCCTTGGCGATCACCTGGGGCTCTGCGGCAGCCACCAGGCCGCTGGCCAGCAGCAAGGCGCTGGCCAACAGGCTGTGACGTAAGTGCGGGTGAAGGTTCATAACGGTAAGTCCTCTACCGGCCTCAGAAGCGCCAGATCACATCGACGAAGGCGCGGTGCATGTACGAGTCCGCTTCCTTGCCGTAGGCATCGCCCGGCTTGAACACGCCGGCACGCAGGCGCACGAGGGCAGATGGCTCGTCGATGGCCTGGCTCATCGAAGCCGGCAGCAGGCCTTGCTTGAAGTACTTGGTCACGACCACGTCCATTTCCTGGCCAAGGTCTTTTTCGCCATCGACCAGCGGGCGGTTCACACCGTTGTCGTTGACCACTGCGTTGATGCCGCTGGAACCGATGTTCTGGTTGCCATCGACACGCCAGAACTTGTGGTAGATGAAGCTGGCGTCGTAGTCGTCGCGCAGCTGCCAGGAGGCGAACAGGGTGGCCGCCTGCAGGTTGCCCAGCTCGCCGCGGAAGGCTTCACCGAAGCGGTGCACGCGCGAACGGGTACCGGTGTAGTTGGAGCGGTTGCTCTCGAGGCCGGTCTGCTCGTAGTTGCTCGAACCGTCGTCGCCACCACCGCCGCTGCCACGGGCATAGGCCGCACCGACCTGCCATTGCGGGTCGAGGCGCAGGCGGATGCCGAGGTCGGTGGCCCAGGCGTTGACATCACCGCTCTGCTTGCCGGTGGCCACGGTTTCGTCACCGACGACCTGGCTGCTGAGGGTGTCGCGATCACCGGTCAGCCAGGTGACGCTGCCCCAGTAGTTGACGGTGTGGTCGTTGCGCCAGTTGTAGGCGTCGCTGTTGGCTTCCAGGCCCAGCCAGGTGAGGTCGCCGGTGCGGGTCTTGTCCAGCGCATCGACGGTTTCGCCCGGGTTCTTCAGGCTGCCGCCGTCGTGGGTGTGGTGGGCGCGTACGCCGACCCAGTGGCCAGGGGTCCACTGCGTGGCGACGTTGCCGTAGAGGTGCGTGCGGTCCTTGTCTTCCGGGGCCAGCTCGGTGAGGTCGGTGCGGTATTCGCTGAAGCGCTGGGCCACGCCCAGGTCGGCCTTGAGCAGGGTGGTGTCGAAGGTCCAGTTCAGCGCTTCGATGTTGGTGTCACGCCACATGCCATCGTCGCTGCGCAGGCGCTGGCGACCGAAACGCAGCTGTTCGCCAGGGTAGGCGGTGAGGCCGCTGTAGCCGACCCAGAATTCGCGCATGGCCAGGTAGCTCTTGTCCTGTTCACGGCCGTCGGCAGCGGTGTCGGTGCTGGTGCCGTCGTCGTTCTGGCGCAGGGTGTCGGTTTCGATGGTGTCGGTCGCGGTGACGGCCTGGCCCATGGCATAGGCGCTCCAGTTGCCACGCTCGCCATATACCCATGGGCGCAGATCAAGACCGAGGCCGTTGACGTCGCCGCCGGAGCGGGTGCCCAGGTCACGGTCGTCTTCCGACTGGCCGGTGATTTTCACATCCAGGCCGAAGTTCTTTTCAGCGGTCATTTCCGCCAGGGTCGGGCAGGACCACAGCAGGGCGAAGCTCAGGCCGATGCCAGCTTTCACGAAGGGATTGAGCGTCATAGCGAGTCCTCACCGGTTACTTCTTTTTCGTCGTCTTGCAGGGCTTCGATGGCCAGGGTGCTGTTGGCGCCCTGGCTCATGCTGCCGCGCGCCTGCTTTTCTTGTGCCAGCAGTTGCTGGGCCTGGCTGCGCTGGTCAGGCGTAAGTTGCTGGTCGAGTTGCTGCAGCAATTCAGCGGACTGCGGCGACGGGTTGGCCTGGGCCAGCTGGGCGAATACCCAGGCGTTGCCCGGTTGCGGGCGAATGCCGTGGCCTTCGCTGAACAGCTGGGCCAGGGCATAGTCGGCGCTGTTCTGCCCACCACGGGCGGCGGCCAGCAGGTGGTCGACGGCCTTTTGTGGTTCGACGTTGCCCAGGTAGCCGCGGCGGTACAGCTGGCCCAGGTAGTAATGGGCGCTGACTTCGCCGGCGTCGGCGGCAGCCTGCAGGTGTTGTTCGGCTTTGGCCGCGTCCGCAGGCACGGTCTTGCCTTCGTAGTACAGGCGGCCCAGCAACAGTTCGGCGCGTGGCTGTTCGGCTTCGCGGCCCTTGTCGATGTAGGCCATCAGCTGGTCGGTATCGCCCAGCTCGGGGAAGTCGTACATCAGTTGCGCCAGGCTGACCCAGGACGCCGGGTTGGCCGGGGCCACCTGCTCGAGCAGGTCCTTGGCGGTTTTCTCGTCGGTCTGGCCGAGGCTGCGGTCAGCCAGTACCCGGGCAACGCTGTCGACCCGGGTGGCCGGTACTGCGCCGCGGGCGTAGGCAGCCTTGAGCTGGCCGAGCAGGGCAGCCTGCTGGTCGGCCTGGCCGCGCTTCTGGTACACGGTGGCCAGTTCGACGTAGCAGATGTCGGTGGTGTTCAGTGCGGCCTTGCAGATTTTCTCCACTTCGCCCAGGTGCTGGTCGTAGGTGCCCTGGGTGCGGTACAGCAGTACCTGGGCCAGGCCCGCTTCCGGGTTGCCGGCGGCGCGCCACTGGTCGATCTGCTGCTGCGCGTTGACCTTGGGGAAGCTCTGCGGGTAGCTCAGGTAGAGCATCGCCAGCGGGATCAGGGTGTTGCTTTCGCCCTGCTTGGCGGCTTGCTTGAGCAGGGTTTCGGCTTCTTCGCGCTCGGCCTGGGTGCTGTCGGGCTTGGCCACCAGCAGGCGACCAAGGCGTGCCTGGGCACGCGGCGAGATGGCGGCCGCGGCACGGTAGGTGGCCTCGGCTTCCTTGATTTTCGCCGGGTCGCGGGTGGCGACCTTGATGTCGGCCAGGCCCACTTGCGCTTCGCTGTAGCCCAGGTCGGCCAGCGCCTTGTAGTTGCGCTCGGCCAGTGCCGTGTCACCGCGCTTCATGGCTTCGTTGGCCAGGCGCTGGTCGGGCAGGCCCGCACAGCCGGCCAGGGCGATGGCCATGGCCAGGCCACACAGACCAAGGTTCACACGAACCCTATGGGAGCTGGCTTGCCGGTGATTGGCCAGTGCAGGCGATACATCTGCTGGGCGAGTGCTGCGCACTCGATCGCCGGCAAGCCAGCTCCCACAGGTATCGGGTTGTCTGCTAGTCATAGGCTTGTCCTCTTACAGCCCACGGGCCATGGCTTTGTCGATCAGCCAGTTCAGCGATGGGCCACGATCGCTGTTGACCGAAGCCGGGCGACCGGCGAGTTCGGCGGGCAGGGCGCTGTCGGGCTTGATCTGCACGCGGATGTCGGCGGCCAGGTCTTCGCTGTTGAGGCTGGCGCTGCTGACGATCTGGCCGGTGCGTACTTCGTCTTCGCCGGCTACCTGGAAGTTGACCCGGGTACCTGGCTTGACCTCGTCGAACTGGCGGTAGGTGAAGCGCGCCTCGATCATCGGGTTGGTGGTGCGCGGGATCAGCTGGAAGATCGGCTGGCCCTTGGCGGCGTACTGGCCGTTGTCCACGAGCTGGCGGGCAACCACGCAATCACACGGGCTGGTGAGGGTGCCGGACAGCTGCTTGCCGAACAGTTCCTCGATCTTCGCCGGCTCCAGTTGTGCGTCTTCCAGGTTGCCCTTGAGCATGTCCAGCATGCTGGTGGTGAAGCTGGCCAGTGGCGCGCCCTTGGCGATCTGCCCACCGCTTTCGACCAGGCTGTTCACGGTGCCGTCGCGCGGCATGGTGACGTTGGTGGTGGGTACCGCGACCACGCCGGCTTCGGCATGGCTGACGAAGTACATGCCGTACAGCGACTTGGCGATGAAACCGAAGGCGGCGACACCGACCACGAACACGCCGAGGGTGACGGTGACCGCCTTGAGGCGGCCGAAGGCGCTCAGGCCGGCACCGCCGTCCTTCTGCTTGCGCGCCTTGGTGAAGTTGTCGCGCTGCAAGGTGCTGAGCACATCGCCGGCAGTGATCAGCTCACCCGACAGGTGCGAGGTGATGATGTGGCGCAGCGTGGCGATATCGCGGGGCTCGAGGTTCTGGAACTGGGCGCCGGTACGGCCACTGCCCGGGTTGTAGGAGCGCACCTGGAACTCGATGTCCATCGACAGGCCGAGGTTGTCGACCGTGAACTGCAGCCGCCCGCGGAGCACGTCGCCAACCGACAGTGGTTGCTTGGTGTGGAAGCTCAGGCCACCGGCGGAGAGGTCGTCGACCTTCACATCGTGGGCCTGGCGCTGAGGGTCGAGGAACCGCAGCTTGGCGGGGATGCGTACCCGGGCATGCTGGCGCTGGGCTTCGGACTCATGCACGACGTTGACGTTCACGGCGGTATTCATGTGGTTTGTTCCTGTTAGTTCCGATCCGGGTTGGGCTCACACGACCATGAACAGCACAGCAACGAAGATGCTGGCAGCCGAGAAGGTCATGGTCCGCGAGGACCAGGTGTTGAACCATTGTTGAAAGCTGGCGAGGTCACGCTTGAGGGCAGTGGGCTGACGCGTCCAGGACTGCTTGTCGAGGCGGAAGAACACGTAGATCTTCATCAGCGCGCCGACGATCTGGTTGTAATAGAGAATCAGCGGGTAGGCTGGGCCGACGTTGTGGCCGGAGCACAGCAGCATGATGGTGAGGATCAGGCGGGTGATGCCGATCCACAGCAGGTACACCAGCAGGAAGCCCAGGCCGAACTTGAGGCTGGCGATCACCGCCACGGTCAGGCCCAGCAGGCTGGTCCACATCGACACGCGCTGGTCGAACAGCACGATGCTGGTGAACAGCCCCAGGCGGCGCAGGCCCAGGCCAAGCGCGCGGGAGTTCTGCCGCAGGTTGTTGCCGTACCAGCGGTACATCAGCTTGCGGCTGGCCTTGAGGAAGCTCTTCTCCGGCGGGTGCTCGACCGTGTTGATGGCGGCGTCCGGCACGTAGAAGGTGTCGTAGCCCAGGCGCATCAGGCTGAACCAGCTGGACTTGTCGTCACCGGTGAGGAACTTGAAGCGGCCCAGGCGCCAGTGCATCAGCGAGTCGCTTTCGACGTCGGCGATGAACTCGGGGTTGGTCACCACGCTGGCGCGGAACATCGACATGCGCCCGGTCATGGTCAGCACGCGCTTGGACAGGGCCATCGAGCACATGTTGATGTGGCGCTGGGCAAAGCGCAGCTTGTGCCACTCGCTCATGATGTAGCCGCCACGCACTTCGCAGAACTCGTTGGTGGTCAGGCCGCCGACGTTGGGGAACAGCTTGAACCACGGCACGGTCTTGCGTACCACGCCATCGCCCAGCACGGTGTCGCCGTCGATCACCGCCACCACGGCGTTCTCGTCCGGCAGCATGCGCGAGATCGCACGGAAACCGTAGGCCAGGCCATCACGCTTGCCGGTACCGGCGATGCGCACGATGTCCAGCTTCACGTGGGCTGGCGGGTTGTATTTGGCCCACAGGCTTTTCACCAGCAGTTCGTCCGACATCTCCACCAGCGAGCAGACCACGGTGGTAGGGAAGCCACAGTTGATCGCCTCGCGGATCACCGAGCTGTACACCTGGGCGGTGGTGAGTGCTTCGATGCGGAAGCTGGTCACCATCAGGTACACGTGGGACGGGTCGGCGTCCTTGCCCATCTTCTGCACCTTGCGGCGCAGGTACGGGTACACGCCGTAGAGGAAGATCATGCCGCGGATGAAATGGGTGGCGCCCATGGAATAGCGCCAGATGCCGACTGCGCCGACCAGGAAGATGAAGTGCTTCGACTGCGAGTCGAAGATATCGGCTGGCAGGGCCAGGGCGATCAGCATGAGCAGACTCATGTAGAGCAGCCAACCGGCGCACTGCAACAGCACTGTCTGGATCCTTTGCATGTTCAGCATCCGTCGAGAATTCGGGAAAAGGTGGGCAGCGGGGGTGGGGAGGCCCCGCTGCCCGGCCAGCACTTACCAGCAGATGCCTTCGGTACGGCTGGTGGCGCAGGTCGGTTTGCTCATGAAGCCGACCAGGTCGATCACGTGCTTGCCGGCCGGCGCTTGCTGGGCCAGTGCACGGAACTGCTCGTCACGGTTGCCCAGGACGATGATGTCGGCGTTGTCGATCACCTTCTGGAAGTCGGCGTTGAGCAGCGACGACACGTGCGGGATCTTCGACTCGATGTAGTCCTTGTTGGCGCCGTGGACGCGGGCGTACTGGACGTTCTCGTCGTAGATGTCCAGCTGGTAGCCCTTGCCGATCAGGCGTTCGGCCAGTTCCACCAGCGGGCTTTCACGCAGGTCGTCGGTGCCGGCCTTGAAGCTCAGGCCGAGCAGGGCGACCTTGCGCTTGTCGTGGGCTTCGATCAGCTCGAAGGCGTTCTGCACCTGCGATTCGTTGCTGCGCATCAGCGAGTCGAGCAGCGGTGCGCGTACATCGAGGCTGGAAGCGCGATAGGTGAGGGCGCGTACGTCCTTGGGCAGGCACGAGCCGCCGAAGGCGAAGCCAGGGCGCATGTAGTACTGGGACAGGTTCAGCACTTTGTCCTGGCAGACCACGTCCATCACGTCACGGCCATCCACGCCTACGGCCTTGGCAATGTTGCCGATCTCGTTGGCGAAGGTGACCTTGGTGGCGTGCCACACGTTGCAGGTGTACTTGATCATCTCGGCCACTTCGATCGGCTTGCGGATGATCGGTGCGTCGAGCTCTTCGTACAGGGCCTGCAGGATGTCGCCGCTGGCGGTGTCCAGTTCGCCGATGACGGTCATCGGTGGCTGGTCGTAGTCCTTGATCGCGGTGCTTTCACGCAGGAATTCCGGGTTGACCGCAACGCCGAAGTCGACGCCGGCTTTCTTGCCCGAGCAGTCTTCGAGGATCGGGATCACCACGTTCTTCACGGTACCCGGCAGCACGGTGCTGCGTACCACGATGGTGTGGCGGCGCTCGCTGTCACGCAGCACGTAGCCGATTTCGCGGCACACCGACTCGATGTACTCGAGGCCCAGGTCGCCGTTCTTCTTGCTTGGGGTACCCACGCAGATCATCGATACGTCGCTGGCACGGATGGCTTCGGCGAAATCGGTAGTACCGCGCAGGCGGCCGTTGGCGATGCCCTGTTGCAGCAGTGCTTCCAGGCCAGGTTCGACGATGGGCGACTTGCCCTGATTGATCAGGTCGATCTTGGTGCTGGACACATCCACACCGATCACTTCATGGCCTCGCGCCGTCAGGCAGCCTGCACAGACCGCACCCACATAACCCAAACCAAAGATGCTGATACGCATCGCTATCACCTCATGTGTTTATCACGTCGGCACCTCCGGGGAGAGCCGGACTGGGTTGATTAACAACAGTTTTCGGGCGCACGGATCCATGGCGAAATGCACACTTCGCCGAGCGCAGGCAAAATAAATCCGGAGCGCAAAAAGTTATGCACTCAAATGTGGCAGTAAAAAGCCATTAATTAAAAAACGTGCCCTGGAATGCAGCCGTCTTTATTGCAAGGCGCTACGTGGCGCTTTGCTGTGCTTGTTTTTTCAAGTGGAAAAATCCTTTGAAATCAACCACTAGGACGAATTGAAAGGGACGCGTCTCTCCTGCATGGACAGGGTCTTCGGGGGTTGCCCGTCATACCTGTCGAAGTTGTTGGGGCTGGTAGTGGATACCTGCCGTTGTCATCTGTAAGTCATCTCTCACAGCCCGGGGGCAGGAAAATCGTTACGGCACTATGAGCGATTCGTCGTAGCAGAAGTTCCGGGGTGGGTTCGGCGTGGATGAAAGATTTCTAAATATTTTTTCAATGGCAGACAATTTCAATCTGATAGCACACGGGTGTTTTGCCCCGATATATAAAGGGCGAAACTGTTGCGAGATATTTTTATGCCAGCATCGAAAAATATTTTGAAAAATTCGTCAAAAAAGCTACGAACGGTCTTATGGCGTTTGGCTATAAGCTGCGACGTGTCGATTTTTTGGCGTCGGATTTGTGGCGTGATGGCGATATGAAGTGTGCCCTATTGCGGGGCAGGGGAGGTGCGTAATGGCTGCTGGCCTCTTCGCGGCTAAAGCCGCTCCCACAGGTTTTGCACTGATCTTGAGTTCAGTGAAGCACCTGTGGGAGCGGCTTTAGCCGCGAAGGGGGCGTGACAGGATCACTCGGAAGGATGATCCCGCAGGAACACCAGGTGGTCCGGCTTCGACTGCTCGGCACTGTAGTAGTACCCCTGCACATCGAACTGCTTGAGCTGCTCCGGGTCGCTGATGCGCTGCTGGATGACGAAGCGGCTCATCATGCCGCGGGCTTTCTTGGCGTAGAAGCTGATGATCTTGTACTGGCCGTTCTTCAGGTCCTTGAAGTCGACGTTGATCACCCGGGCCTTCAGCGCGCTGCGTTTCACCGCGCTGAAATACTCGTTGCTGGCCAGGTTCAGCAGCACGTCATCGCCCTGTTCGGCCAGGGCCTGGTTCAGCCATTCACTGATGCGCGTGCCCCAGAAGGCGTACAGGTCCTTGCCGCGGGCGTTGGCCAGCTTGGTGCCCATTTCCAGACGGTAGGGTTGCATCAGGTCGAGCGGGCGCAGCAGGCCATACAGGCCCGAAAGCATGCGCAAGTGCTGCTGGGCGTAGCTGAAATCGTCCTCGCCAAGGCTTTCGGCGTCGAGGCCGGTATACACGTCACCCTTGAACGCCAGCAGCGCCTGCTTGGCATTGGCCGGGGTGAAGTCCGGGGTCCAGCTGCCGAAGCGCGCGGCATTCAGGCCGGCGAGCTTGTCGGACAGGTGCATCAGTTCGCTGATCTGCGCCGGCGACAGGTCGCGCAGCTGCTGGATCAGCTCCTGGGAGTCGTCCAGGTACTGGGGCAGGGTGAAACGCTCGGTCACCGGCGGGGTGTCGTAGTCGAGGGTCTTGGCGGGGGAAATCACCGTCAGCATCGGGTCGGCTCCTGGCATCGTTGGCCGGGAATTCTACGGGCTGGACGGTGCAAGTCCAAACTATGGCGACGATAGTCACAGACCATGGCCGGTGCAGAGGCTATAGTGCGCGTTTCGCCGTTGCGGAGCCTTCAACCGTGCGTATTGCCTCTGCCTTGCTGGCCGCTCTGCTGAGCCTGGCCGTGCAAGCCGCCCCTTCACCCCAGGTGAGCCTGGACCGCAGCCTGTGGCCCGAACAGCTGGACAGCCCGGCGTTGTTCGATGTGGCCTCGCGGGCCGAGATCCTCTCGTTCGCCCAGGTGCTGCACGAAAGCGAACTGCTGGACGACGCGGCGCTGGCGGCACGCTTGGGGCTACGGCAAGTCAACCTGCAGAAGGTGCGCCTGGTGCGGGCGCGCATGTGGCAGCGGTTGTGGGAAGGTTATCAACAGGCGCAGCGCAGTTGCGAGCAGGATGCGTCGTTCTGCTACCCGGTGACGTCGATGGCGGAGTTGCGTACGCAAGCGGCGACGTTCGCTGCCGATGTCGGCACTTTCTACACCGATTGGATCGAGCCGAGCCACCAGTTCCATGTGCGCTACCTGGACGAACAACTGCGCAAGGCGGCGTTGCTGCCGCAGACCAGCAGCGAGGTGGAGCGGCTGTCCTCACGCGAGCGCAATGGGGATGAACTGAACGACCGCATGTTCCTGCTGACCTTCGTCGGCGGGCCCGGGCCGGATGGCGGCAGTACCGACCTGCTGGCTGATTACCTGCGCCGGCAAAAGCTTGAAGGCACGTTCTTCGTGCTCGGCAACCGCCTGCAGCAACGGCGCGACGCCGGGGCGGCAGATGCCTTGCGCCAGCTCTATGGCGGGCAGTGCGTGGGGATCCAGGGTTGGGAGTACCGCTCCCATGCGCAGTGGACAGGCTGGCAGGACTCGCTGCGGCGTAGCCAGGCGCGGGTGCAGGTCGACCTGCCGGAGCAGTATGTGCCGTTGTTTCGGCCGCCTTACGGGCAGCGTCGGGCCGATGGCGAGGCGTTCATGGCCAGCCAGCAGTTGCAGGTATCGTTGTGGGACATCGATGCCCAGGATGATGGCGCACTGAGCGCCGAGGCCTCTGCCCAGCGGGTGCTGACCTTGATGCTGCTATGGCGCAAGGGGGTGATCCAGTTCCATGACAGCCTGCCCAAGGCGCAGCCGGCGGTGGAGTGGTTGTTGCGCAATACGGCGCAGAGTGGGATTGGTTGGGAAGATTGCCAGGGATATGCCAACCAGGAGTGAGAGGGGGCTGCTACGCAGCCCATCGCCGGCAAGCCAGCTCCCACCTCGACCGCATCGGCCTCAAGCCATGCGCTGTCCCTGTGGGAGCTGGCTTGCCGGCGATGAGGCCAGTACAGGCAACACAACACAGTTGCTCTTGCAGGTTAGGTTCATGGCTTGCTGGCGTTGGCCCATGCAATGCCAGCCTGATTTTTGACTGTAGTCCTCACGCGCCCCCTCGCCAACCCCTGTTCGTCATTTGGAAAAATAAACTTCACCTGCACGTAAAAAGACTTTTTTTAGTCATCATTTTTGCGGTATGAAGAAACCAGACAGCCGATTCCTGCAGCACAGGTGGCGTCATCCAGGCCCACCTAGCCAGGTTCGCTTCCCGCCCGTAACAACGCGGATACGGGGACAGCGGCAGTCACTCTGCGGCGTAACAGACCACGCCGTGTGGCTTCGACATAAGGTGACCGAGTATGGATGACCAAGGACGCAACCCTTCCTCCAGCAAGCCTATCCTGTATGTGCTCGATACCAACGTCCTGATTCACGACCCCAACGCGTTACTGAACTTCGAGGAGCACCATGTCGCCATCCCGATGACGGTGCTGGAGGAACTCGACAAGCTCAAGACCGGCAAACAGACCATCGCCGCCGAATGCCGCCAGGCCATTCGGCTGATCGACCAGACCCTTGGTGACGCCTCGCCCAGCGATGTCGAGCAGGGCGTGCCGATCCAGCGTGGCAAGAGCGGGCCCAAGGGCTTCCTGTCCATCCTGATGACTCCGCGCAACGAGCCGAACAAGCTGCTGCCGGAAAACCTCAACGACAACATCATCATCAACCAGTTGCTCGAAGTACGGGCCCGGCGCACCGACCTGGACGTTGTGCTGGTCACCAAAGACATCAACATGCGCCTGAAGGCGCGTGCCTGTGGCATCGCGGCCGAGGACTACAGCACCGACCAGCTGGTCGATGACGTGTCCTTGCTGTCCAAGGGCTACCATTCGGTCACCGGCTCGTTCTGGGACCGGGTGAGCAAGGTCGATACCCGCCAGGAGCGTGGCCGCACCTGGCACCGCGTGCAATTGATCGACAACCTGCCGGCGGTTCACGTCAATGAGTTCATCATCGATGAACAGGGCTTCGTCGGCTGGATCAAGGGTATCCGCAACGATGAGCTGCTGTTGCTCGACCTGCACCAGGAACCGCTGCTGCACCAGGAAGCCTGGGGCCTGAAACCGCGTGACATCCACCAGAGCCTGGCGCTGTTCGCCCTGCTCGACCCGGATATCCACCTGGTCAACCTGACCGGCGCCGCCGGTTCCGGCAAGACCATCCTGGCCCTGGCCGCGGCCATCGAACAGACCATGGTCAGCAAGCGCTACCGGCGCATCATCGCCACCCGCAGCGTGCAGGGGCTGGACCAGGAGATCGGCTTCCTGCCGGGTACCGAGGCCGAGAAGATGGAACCCTGGCTGGGCGCCATCACCGACAACCTCGAAGCCTTGCACATGGATGACGAGAGCACCCATGGCAGCGTCGAGTACATCCTCGAGCGCGTGCCGTTGCAGTTCAAGTCGCTGAACTACATCCGTGGCCGTAGCTTCCAGCAGAGCCTGATCCTGATCGACGAGTGCCAGAACCTGACGCCGCACCAGATGAAAACCATCATCACCCGTGCCGGCTCGGGGTCCAAGGTGGTCTGCCTGGGCAACCTGGCGCAGATCGATACTCCCTACCTGTCCGCGACCAGCTCGGGCCTGACCTACCTGACCGAGCGCTTCAAGGACTTCCCCCATGGCGTGCACATCACCCTGCAGGGCGTGCCACGCTCGGTGCTGGCCGAGTACGCCGAGTCGCATCTGTAACCCTCTTCGCCGGGCGGTTCGCCGCCCGGCCTTCTCGCGGGCACGGTTGACGCACCCCTCTGCTCAAACCTGACTCACAGGTTTACACTGCAAGTTCCCTTCACAGGAGCAGAGCAGTGCTGACACATCTTGATTCCCAGGGGCGGGCCAACATGGTCGACGTCACTGAAAAGGCCGTGACCGAGCGCGAGGCCACTGCCGAGGCGCGGGTGCGCATGTTGCCGCAGACCTTGCAGATGATCGTCGACGGTGAACACCCCAAGGGCGACGTGTTCGCCGTGGCGCGCATTGCCGGGATCCAGGCGGCGAAGAAGACCAGCGACCTGATCCCGCTGTGCCACCCATTGATGCTTACCAGCGTCAAGGTCGAGCTCAGCGCCGAGGGGCAGGACGCCGTGCGTATCGTCGCCCGCTGCAAGCTGGCCGGGCAGACCGGCGTGGAGATGGAGGCGCTGACCGCCGCCAGTGTTGCCGCGCTGACGATCTATGACATGTGCAAGGCTGTGGATAAAGGTATGGTCATCGAGCAGGTGCGCCTGCTGGAAAAACTCGGCGGCAAGAGCGGCCACTACAAGGTGGAGGCGTGATGAAGGTCAAGGTGATGTACTTCGCCCGTTACCGCGAACTGCTGGGCGTGGATGCCGAGCGCGTGGAGGGCGCGTTCACGGTGCTCGACGATGTGCGCCAGGCCCTGGTGGCCAAGGGCGGGCAGTACGAAGTGCTGGCCGAGCAGAACCTGATGTGTGCGCGCAACGAAGAACTGTGCAAGCTCGATGAGCCGCTGGAAGAGGGCGATGAAGTGGCATTCTTCCCGCCGGTGACCGGAGGCTGAACATGGCTGTGCGAGTACAGGTAGGCGCGTTCGACCCGGGGGCCGAGACCAATGCCATGCACGCGGCGAATGTCGGCGTGGGCGCGGTGGTCGGTTTTGTCGGCTACGTGCGGGATTTCAACGATGGCCGCGAAGTGGCGGGGATGTTCCTAGAGCACTATCCGGGCATGACCGAAAAGGCCCTGGCCAAGATCGTGGTCGAGGCCGAGCAGCGCTGGCCGCTGCTCAAGGTGGAGGTGCTGCACCGCATCGGTGCGCTGGAACCGGGCGAACCGATCGTGTTCGTCGGTGTGGCCAGTGCCCATCGGCAGGCGGCGTTCGATGCCTGCAACTTCATCATGGACTACCTGAAGACCCGGGCGCCGTTCTGGAAGAAGGAAAATACCCAGGAAGGGGCACGGTGGGTGGAAGGGAAGCAGAGTGACCAGGATGCCGCTGGGCGCTGGTAGATCCTTGTTTGATGGCCGGGGCGGAGCCCCGGTTCGCGGGTGAACCCGCTCCCACAGGTACACCACAGATTTTGAAGGCTGTGCAGTACCTGTGGGAGCGGGTTTACCCGCGAAGAGGCCGGCATAGGTCAATGGTGCTTGCGCGGCACCGGCTTCAGCAGTTCATCCGGCGGCATTTCACACTTGATCTTGCGCCCCAGCAGCTCTTCGATCGCGGGCAGCTGGTACGAGTCATCCTCACCGGCAAAGCTGATCGACACGCCACTGGTGCCCGCACGGCCTGTCCGGCCAATGCGGTGCACGTAGTCGTCCGGGTCTTCCGGCAGGGTGAAGTTGATCACGTGGCTGATGCCATCGATGTGAATGCCACGCCCCGCCACGTCGGTTGCCACCAGCACGGTGATGCGCCCTTCGCGGAAGTTCTCCAGGGTACGGATACGCTTGTGCTGCGGCACGTCGCCCGACAACTGCGCGGCATTGATGCCGTCGCGCACGAGTTTTTCCTCGATGCGCCGCACTTCGTCCTTGCGGTTGGCAAACACCATCACCCGTTCCCACTTGTTCTGGGTCACCAGGTTGTACAGCAGCTTGTACTTGTCGCTGCCGGCCACCGCATAGACGTGCTGCTCCACCGTTTCGCTGGCAACGTTCTCCGGCTCGATCTCGACGATGGCCGGGTTGGTGGTCCATTGCTTGGCCAGGTTCATCACGTCGTCGGTGAAGGTGGCGGAGAACAGCAGGGTCTGGCGCTCGCTTTTCGGCGGCGTCTGGCGAATGATCTGGCGCACCTGGGGGATGAAACCCATGTCGAGCATGCGGTCGGCTTCGTCCAGCACCATCACCTCGACCATGTCCAGGTGCACCTCACCGCGCTGGTTGAAGTCCAGCAGGCGGCCCGGAGTGGCCACCAGGATGTCGCAATGGCGCGCTTCCAGGGCCTTGAGCTGCTTGTCGAAGTCCATGCCGCCGACGAAGCTCATCACGTTCAGGCCGGTGTACTTGGTCAGGGCGATGGCATCCTTGGCGATCTGCACCACCAGCTCGCGGGTGGGCGCGATGATCAGCGCGCGTGGCTCGCCCATGTAGCGTTCCTTCGGCGGCGGCGTCTGCTGCAGCTGGGAAATGATCGAGATCAGGAACGCCGCAGTCTTGCCGGTACCGGTCTGGGCCCGGCCGATGGCGTCCTGGCCACGCAGGGTGTAACCCAGCACCTGTGCCTGGATCGGCGTGCAGTACGGGAAGCCCAGGTCGTGGATGGCGTGCATCACCTCGTTGGACAGCTTGAAGTCGTGGAAGCGGGTCTTGCCTTCCTGCGGCTCGACCACGAAGTCTTCCGGTTTCCACAGGCTGGCCTGCGGCTTGGGCTTGCGCTCGCGACGCGGTTTGTCCTTGGCCGGCTTGTCGGCGGCTGGAGTAACGGCGGCAGGCTGTTCGGCCTGTGGTGCTGGGGTGGCGCGTGGGGCGGCCGGTTTTGCCGCAGGCTGGGCCTCGCTGGCGGGTGCGGGCGCAGGCAGCGTCACGCTGGCAGCAGGAGCGACGGCCTGTGGCGCGGCGTCTCCCTTGCCGAAAATTTTCTTGAGTGCCTTGAGCACGATCGTCTCGTCAACTGGTTAAGGAATGTACGCCGGGCAGTGTAAAGCAAGATTCAGGCGCGGCGTAGTGGAATAGCCTTACAACTACAGGCGGCCCTGGCTTATTGCAATTGCTTGCTCAGCCAGTCGTGGATGTCGCTCAACTCTTCCACCACCACTTCATGTTCCATCGGGTATTCGTGCCAGCGGGCGGCGACGCCCCAGGTATTCAGGTACTCGAAGGCGGTGCGGCCCATGGAAGGGATCACCACCGGGTCGTGCACGCCGTGCAGGCACAGCGCCGAGGTGCGTTGCTGGCAGGCGCTCAACTGATGCTGGTCGTTGAAGGTGGGGGCGTAGGTGGACAGGGCGATCACGCCCCCCAGCGCTTCTTGCCACTTTATATAGGCAGTGTGCAGCACCACTGCGCCGCCCTGGGAGAAACCGGCCAGGAAGATCCGCGACAGGCTGATGCCTTTGGCCTGCTCGGCCTTGATCAGGGCAATGAGCTGCTCGGCCGATTCTTCCAGCTGCGCCTCGTCGATGGCACGGGCCGGGGTCATGGCCTTGATGTCGTACCAGCTGGGCATGGCGTAGCCGCCGTTGATGGTTACCGGGCGGGTTGGAGCCTGGGGCATGACGAAACGGGTGCTGAGCAGGCGCTCCTGCATGAATTCGGCCACTGGTAGGAAGTCGTAACGGTCGGCACCCAGGCCGTGCAACCAGATCACACAGGCATCTGCGGTTTTCTGCGGTTCGAGAATCAGCGGGTTGGTCATGACTGCTCCGAAAGTGTGCGGGTCTTGTTATGGCGTGCGTGAAAAGAAGGCGCTGGAAATGATTGTCGGAAAAAGAATGTCGCAACGATACAACTTTCCCTACTTGACGAGCGCTTAAACGCTACAGCCGTAAATTCTGGTACGCGCTTTGCAATTCAACCAATGATGCAAAGGGCAGGCCGTGACGGTAACACCCTTTGCACGCGAAGGCTGTCACAGAACAGTCCATTGCGCCATTGACCCAATAACAAGCCAATACGGGTCGGATACGCCTCAAAAGGGTGCGGTGCAATTCCGGCTCGATACAACAAGAGCGATTTGGAGGTTGTGAATGAAGATGTTGAAAACCACCCTGGCAGTCCTGACCGCTGCCGCCGCGCTGGGCGCCGTGAGCAACGCCCAGGCCGGCGCCACCCTCGATGCGGTAAAGAAGAAGGGCTTCGTCCAGTGTGGCGTGAGCGACGGTCTTCCAGGCTTCTCGGTACCTGATGCGCAGGGCAAGATCGTTGGTATCGACGCCGACGTGTGCCGCGCCGTGGCCGCCGCCGTGTTCGGCGACGCCACCAAGGTCAAGTTCAGCCAGCTCAACGCCAAGGAACGCTTCACCGCCCTGCAGTCGGGCGAAGTCGATGTGCTGTCGCGCAACACCACCTGGACCAGCTCGCGTGATGCTGGCATGGGCTTGGTATTCGCCGGTGTTACCTACTATGACGGCGTCGGTTTCCTGGTCAACAAGAAGCTGGGTGTTTCCAGCGCCAAGGAGCTCGATGGCGCGACCATCTGCATCCAGGCGGGTACCACCACCGAGCTGAACGTGTCGGACTTCTTCCGCGCCAATGGCCTGAAATATACCCCGATCACCTTCGACACCTCCGACGAAAGCGCCAAGTCGCTGGAGTCCGGTCGTTGCGACGTGCTGACCTCGGACAAGTCGCAGCTGTTCGCCCAGCGCTCCAAGCTGGCCGCGCCGACCGACTACGTGGTACTGCCGGAAACCATCTCCAAGGAACCGCTGGGCCCGGTGGTGCGCAAAGGCGACGAGGAGTGGTTCAGCATCGTCAAGTGGACCCTGTTCGCCATGCTCAACGCCGAAGAGGCGGGCATCACCTCGAAGAACGTCGAGGCCGAGGCCAAAGGCACCAAGAACCCGGACGTCGCCCGCCTGCTGGGTGCGGACGGCGAGTACGGCAAGGACCTCAAGCTGCCCAAGGACTGGGTAGTGCAGATCGTCAAGCAAGTCGGCAACTATGGCGAAGTGTTCGAGAAGAACCTGGGCCAGGGCACCGACCTGAAGATCGACCGTGGCATGAACGCCCTGTGGAACAACGGCGGCATCCAGTACGCGCCACCTGTGCGCTGATGGCTGCACCCTGCGGCGGCATTCCGCCGCCGCAGGCTGTTCGAATCCCTACTGTCCGGGGCACTTCATGCAAAATCAAATCGGCGCACCCAAGGGCTTGTCCCTTAACGATCCGCGTGTGCGCGCGTGGCTGTTCCAGATTCTCACGATAGTCTTCGTGGTCGGTCTGGGCTGGTATCTGTTCCACAACACGCAAACCAACCTGCAACACCGGGGCATCACCTCGGGCTTCGACTTCCTCGACCGCAGTGCCGGCTTCGGCATCGCCCAGCATCTGATCCCCTACGTGGAATCCGACAGCTATGCGCGGGTGTTCGTCATCGGCCTGCTCAACACCCTGCTGGTGACCTTCATCGGCGTGGTGCTGGCGACCATCCTCGGCTTCATCATCGGTGTGGCGCGGTTGTCGCCGAACTGGATGATCAACAAGCTGGCGACCGTGTATGTGGAAACCTTCCGCAACATCCCGCCGTTGTTGCAGATCCTGTTCTGGTACTTTGCCGTGTTCCTGACCCTGCCGGGACCGCGGGGCAGCATCAATATCGACGACACCTTCTTCATCAGCAACCGTGGCCTGAACATGCCCGGCGCGTCCATGGCCGAAGGCTTCTGGCCGTTCGTCGTGGCCCTGGTCCTGGCGCTGCTGGCCATCGTGGCGATGGTGCGCTTTGCCAACAAGCGCTTCGACGAGACCGGCGTGCCGTTCCACAAGTTCTGGGTGGGGCTGGCGCTGTTCATCGCCATTCCGGGTGTTTGTGCACTGCTGTTCGGCAGCCCGGTGCACTGGGAAGTGCCGCAATTGAAAGGATTCAACTTCGTCGGTGGCTGGGTACTGATCCCCGAGCTGCTGGCGCTGACCCTGGCATTGACCATCTACACCGCTGCGTTCATCGCCGAGATCGTGCGCTCCGGTATCCGTTCGGTCAGCCATGGCCAGACCGAGGCCGCGCGCTCGCTGGGCCTGCGCGAGGGTCCGACCCTGCGCAAGGTGATCATCCCCCAGGCACTGCGGGTGATCATTCCGCCGCTGACCAGCCAGTACCTGAACCTGGCGAAGAACTCGTCGCTGGCGGCCGGTATCGGCTACCCGGAGATGGTCTCGCTGTTCGCCGGTACCGTGCTCAACCAGACCGGCCAGGCCATCGAGGTGATCGCCATCACCATGAGTGTCTATCTCGCCATCAGCATCAGCATTTCGCTGCTGATGAACTGGTACAACAAGCGCATTGCGCTGATCGAGCGGTGAGGATACGCCCGTGAATGCCCATGTTTTCAAACCCGACATGCCGCCACCGGTGAAAACCGTAGGCGTGCTCGCATGGATGCGTGCCAATCTGTTCTCCAGCTGGCTCAACACGCTGCTGACCCTGTTCGCCATCTACCTGGTGTGGCTGATCGTGCCACCGTTGCTGCAGTGGGCGTTGCTTGACGCCAACTGGGTCGGTACCACCCGCGCCGACTGCACCAAGGAGGGCGCCTGCTGGGTGTTCGTGCAGCAGCGCTTCGGCCAGTTCATGTATGGCTACTACCCGGCCGAGTTGCGCTGGCGCGTGGACCTGACCGTGTGGCTTGCCGTGCTTGGCGCCGCGCCGCTGTTCATCAAGCGTTTCCCGCGCAAGGCCTTCTACGGCCTGGGCTTCCTGGTGCTGTACCCGCTGCTGGCCTACGCCCTGCTGCACGGGGGCGTGCTGGGCCTGGAAAACGTACCGACCAGCCAGTGGGGCGGGCTGATGCTGACCCTGGTGATCGCCACCGTGGGCATTGTCGGCGCATTGCCGCTGGGCATCCTGCTGGCCCTGGGGCGGCGCTCGAAGATGCCGGCGGTGAAGGTGGTGTGCGTGACCTTCATCGAGTTCTGGCGCGGCGTGCCGCTGATCACCGTGCTGTTCATGTCATCGGTGATGCTGCCGTTGTTCCTGCCTGAGGGCATGAGCTTCGACAAGCTGCTGCGGGCGATGATCGGCGTGATCCTGTTCCAGTCGGCGTACATCGCCGAGGTGGTGCGTGGTGGCCTGCAGGCCATCCCCAAGGGCCAGTACGAAGCTGCCGCGGCCATGGGCCTGGGCTACTGGCGGGCGATGGGCCTGGTGATTCTGCCGCAGGCGCTCAAGCTGGTGATCCCCGGCATCGTCAACACCTTCATTGCCCTGTTCAAGGACACCAGCCTGGTGATCATCATCGGCCTGTTCGACCTGCTGAACAGCGTCAAGCAAGCCGCCGCCGACCCGGCCTGGCTGGGCATGGCTACCGAGGGCTACGTGTTTGCCGCCCTGGTGTTCTGGATTTTCTGTTTCGGTATGTCCCGCTACTCCATGCACCTGGAGCGCAAGCTGGACACTGGCCACAAGCGTTAGGAGTTTCGAAATGAGTGAAGCGATCAAGCAGCCTGCCGGCCCCGAAGGCATCATCCAGATGCAGGGCGTGAACAAGTGGTACGGCCAGTTCCATGTGCTCAAGGACATCAACCTGAACGTGCGCCAGGGCGAGCGCATCGTGCTGTGCGGGCCGTCCGGCTCGGGCAAGTCCACCACCATCCGTTGCCTCAACCGCCTGGAAGAGCACCAGCAGGGGCGCATCGTGGTCGATGGTGTGGAGCTGACCAACGACCTCAAGCAGATCGAGGCCATCCGCCGCGAAGTGGGCATGGTGTTCCAGCACTTCAACCTGTTCCCGCACCTGAGCATTCTGGAAAACTGCACCCTGGCGCCGATGTGGGTGCGCAAGATGCCGCGGCGCAAGGCCGAGGAAATCGCCATGCACTACCTGGAGCGGGTGCGTATTCCGGAGCAGGCGCACAAGTACCCTGGGCAGTTGTCCGGTGGCCAGCAGCAGCGTGTGGCGATTGCCCGCGCCTTGTGCATGAAACCGAAGATCATGCTGTTCGACGAACCGACCTCGGCGCTGGACCCGGAAATGGTCAAGGAGGTGCTCGATACCATGGTGGGCCTGGCCGAGGATGGCATGACCATGCTCTGCGTGACCCACGAGATGGGCTTTGCCCGGACCGTGGCGAACCGGGTGATCTTCATGGACAAGGGCGAGATCGTCGAGCAGGCGGCGCCGGATGACTTCTTCGACCGGCCACGCAGTGACCGGACCAAGTTGTTCCTGAGCCAGATCCTGCATTGATGCAAAAGGGGCCGCTTTGCGGCCCATCGCCGGCAAGCCAGCTCCCACAGTTATCACATCAGCCTCAAGCCCTGTGCAATACCTGTGGGAGCTGGCTTGCCGGCGATGGGCTGCAAAGCAGCCCCAGATCGAAGCCTTACTTCTCTTCCTTGGCGACTGCCGGCGCCGGTGGCGGCCGCAGCCCCACCTCGGCGATCAGCTTCAACTGCTGCCCATTGCGCATCACCTCGATGGTGATCTTCTCGTTGGGCTTGATCCGCGCCACCTGGTTCATCGACTTGCGCCCGTCACCGGCCGGCTCGCCGTTGATGCTCAGGATCACGTCACCCAGCTGCAACCCGGCCTTTGCCGCCGGCCCTTCGCGGAAGATACCCGCCACCACGATGCCCGGGCGGTCCTTCATGCCGTACGATTCGGCCAGCTCCTGGCTCAGCGGCTGTACTTCGATACCCAGCCAGCCACGGATCACCTGGCCGTGCTCGATGATCGATTTCATCACCTCCAGTGCCAGTTTCACCGGGATGGCGAAGCCGATGCCCTGCGAACCGCCGGATTTGGAGAAAATCGCCGTGTTGATGCCGATCAGGTTGCCGTTGGCATCCACCAGCGCACCGCCGGAGTTGCCCGGGTTGATCGCGGCGTCGGTCTGGATAAAGTCTTCGTAGTTGTTCAGGCCCAGCTGGTTGCGGCCGGTGGCGCTGATGATGCCCATGGTCACGGTCTGGCCGACCCCGAACGGGTTACCGATGGCCAGCGAAACGTCGCCGATGTGAATGTTGTCGGAGCGGCCGATGGTGATCGCCGGCAGGCTCTTCAGGTCGATCTTCAGCACCGCCAGGTCGGTTTCCGGGTCGCTGCCGATCACCCGGGCCAGGGTCTCGCGGCCATCCTTCAGGGCCACGACGATCTGGTCGGCACCACTGGTGACGTGGTTGTTGGTCAGCAGGTAGCCCTCGGGGCTCATGATCACCGCCGAGCCCAGGCTCGACTCCCAGCGGCGCTGCTTGGGCAGGTTGTCGCCGAAGAAGCGGCGGAACTGCGGGTCTTCGAACAACGGGTGGGCGCTCTTGTTCACCACCTTGGTGGTGTACAGGTTGACCACCGTCGGGGCGGCCAGGGTCACGGCGTCGGCGTAGGATACCGGGCCCTGCATGATCCGCGAGGTCTGCGGCGCCTGTTGCAGGTTGACGTCCTGACTGGGCAGGCCGACCCATTCCGGGAAGCGCTGGATGATCAGCATGGCGATCAGTACGCCGGTAAGCAGGGGCCAGCCAAAATAACGCAAAGCCTTGAACATGAATGAATCCTGGAAAGGGCCGGGGGACGGTGACCGTGCGGTGGGGCATGAGCGCGCGCGATCATACACCGGTTCCCCCAGTGCCGGCGACGGCCCATAATGGCCGGCATTATACGGGCGTTGCATGGGCGTTGTGCCCGAGAAAAACGCAGATTTCGAGGAGATTTTCATGGCCGTCGCTCTGAACACCTTGGTCGAGGAAGCCGAGCGTTACCTGGGCAGCGCGAAGATCCAGGATTATTGCCCCAACGGCCTGCAGGTCGAAGGCCGGCCGCAGGTCAGCCGCATCGTCAGCGGCGTTACCGCCAGCCAGGCGCTGCTGGATGCGGCGGTCGAGGCCGAGGCCGACCTGGTGCTGGTGCACCATGGCTACTTCTGGAAGGGTGAGAACCCGTGCGTCACCGGTATCCGGCAGCGCCGGCTGAAGACCCTGTTGAACAACGACATCAGCCTGCTGGCGTTCCACCTGCCGCTGGATGTGCACCCGGACGTGGGCAACAACGTGCAACTGGCGCGGCAGCTGGACATTACTGTCGAAGGGCCGCTGGACCCTGAGAACCCCAAGGTAGTCGGCATGGTCGGCTCGCTGGCCGAGCCGATGACCGCCCGCGACTTCGCCCGGCGGGTGCGGGAGGTGCTGGGGCGTGAGCCTTTGCTGGTCGAAGGTGAGCAGATGATCCGCCGGGTCGGCTGGTGCACCGGGGGCGGGCAGGGCTACATCGACACGGCGATCGCGGCCGGGGTGGACCTGTACCTGACCGGTGAGGCGTCGGAGCAGACCTACCATAGTGCCCGCGAGAATGGCGTCAGCTTCATTGCCGCCGGGCACCATGCCACCGAGCGGTATGGGGTACAGGCGCTGGGTGATTACCTGGCGCGGCGCTTTGCCGTGGAGCACCTGTTCATCGATTGCCCGAACCCGATCTGACATCGGCGTCGCCTTCTTCGCGGGTAAACCCGCTCCCACAGGGACAGTGTTGATCCCAGGCCTGCGGGATCCCTGTGGGAGCGGGTTTACCCGCGAATAGGACAGGCCTGCTGGCCCAAACCCCCAGTCATATCGTTAGACTTTTTCGATCTAGCCAGCCTCCTAAATAGAAGCAGCCGCTGTGATAAAGTGGCTCGCTCGAACACGGCCCGCAGGCCGTCCATAAGATCGTTTTTCGTGAGTAGCCATGGTCGACAAACTGACGCACTTGAAACAGCTGGAGGCGGAGAGCATCCACATCATCCGCGAGGTGGCCGCCGAGTTCGAAAACCCGGTGATGCTGTACTCGATCGGCAAGGATTCCGCCGTGATGCTGCACCTGGCGCGCAAGGCCTTCTTCCCGGGCAAGCTGCCGTTCCCGGTGATGCACGTCGACACCCAGTGGAAATTCCAGGAGATGTACAGCTTCCGCGACAAGATGGTCGAGGAAATGGGCCTGGAGCTGATCACCCACGTCAACCCCGAGGGTGTGGCGCAGGGCATCAACCCGTTCACCCATGGCAGCTCCAAGCACACCGACATCATGAAGACCCAGGGCCTGAAGCAGGCGCTGGACAAGCATGGTTTCGACGCCGCCTTCGGTGGTGCGCGCCGCGACGAAGAGAAATCGCGGGCCAAGGAGCGCGTGTACTCGTTCCGTGACAGCAAGCACCGCTGGGACCCGAAGAACCAGCGCCCGGAACTGTGGAACGTGTACAACGGCAAGGTCAACAAGGGCGAGTCGATCCGCGTGTTCCCGCTGTCGAACTGGACCGAGCTGGACATCTGGCAGTACATCTACCTCGAAGGCATCCCGATCGTGCCGCTGTACTTCGCCGCCGAGCGTGAAGTCATCGAGAAGAACGGCACCCTGATCATGATCGACGATGAGCGCATCCTCGAACATCTCACCGATGAAGAGAAAGCACGCATCGTCAAGAAGAAGGTGCGTTTCCGTACCCTTGGCTGCTACCCGCTGACGGGTGCTGTCGAGTCGGAAGCCGAGACCCTGACGGACATCATCCAGGAAATGCTCCTGACCCGTACGTCCGAACGCCAGGGCCGTGTCATCGACCACGATGGCGCCGGTTCCATGGAAGACAAGAAACGCCAAGGCTACTTCTAATTTCAGGGTTACTCCATGTCGCACCAATCTGATCTGATCAGCGAGGACATCCTCGCCTACCTGGCCCAGCACGAGCGCAAGGAACTGCTGCGCTTCCTGACCTGCGGCAACGTCGACGACGGCAAGAGCACCCTGATCGGGCGCCTGCTGCACGACTCGAAGATGATCTACGAGGACCACCTCGAGGCCATCACCCGTGATTCGAAGAAAGTCGGCACCACCGGCGAGGAAGTCGACCTGGCACTGCTGGTCGACGGCCTGCAGGCCGAGCGCGAGCAGGGCATCACCATCGATGTCGCCTACCGCTACTTCTCCACCGCCAAGCGCAAGTTCATCATTGCCGACACCCCGGGCCACGAGCAGTACACCCGCAACATGGCTACCGGCGCGTCCACCTGCGACCTGGCGATCATCCTGGTCGACGCCCGCTACGGCGTGCAGACCCAGACCCGCCGCCACAGCTACATTGCCTCTTTGCTGGGCATCAAGCACATCGTCGTCGCGGTCAACAAGATGGACCTCAAGGGCTTCGATCAGGGCGTCTTCGAGTCGATCAAGGCCGATTACCTGAAGTTCGCCGAAGCCATCAACCTGACCCCGAGCAGCCTGCATTTCGTGCCGATGTCGGCGCTCAAGGGCGACAACGTGGTCAACCACAGCGAGCGTTCGCCGTGGTACGCCGGCCCGACGCTGATGGAAATCCTCGAAACCGTCGAAGTGTCGGCCGACCGCAACTTCACCGACCTGCGCTTCCCGGTGCAGTACGTCAACCGTCCGAACCTGAACTTCCGTGGCTTCGCCGGCACCATCGCCAGCGGCGTGGTGCACAAGGGCGACGAAATCGTCGTGCTGCCGTCGGGCAAGAGCAGCCGCGTCAAGTCCATCGTCACCTACGAAGGCGAGCTGGAAAACGCAGGCCCTGGCCAGGCCGTGACCCTGACCATGGAAGACGAGATCGACATCTCCCGTGGCGACCTGCTGGTGCATGCCGACAACGTCCCGCCAGTCACCGACCAGTTCGACGCCATGCTGGTGTGGATGGCCGAGGAGCCGATGCTCCCGGGCAAGAAATACGACATCAAGCGCGCCACCAGCTACGTGCCGGGCTCGATTGCCAGCATCACCCACAAGGTCGATGTGAACACCCTGGAGCAGGGCGCTGCCAGCGCGCTGCAGCTGAACGAGATCGGCCGCGTCAAGGTGTCCCTGGACGCCTCGATCGCCCTGGACGGTTACGACAGCAACCGCACCACCGGTGCGTTCATCGTCATCGACCGCCTGACCAACGGCACCGTTGGCGCCGGCATGATCATCGCCCCGCCAGTCCTGCCACACGGCAGCACCGGCCATCATGGCAAGCTGAGCCATGTGGCCACCGAAGAGCGCGCCCTGCGCTTCGGCCAGCAGCCTGCGACCGTGCTGTTCAGTGGCCTGTCCGGCGCTGGCAAGAGCACCCTGGCCTACGCCGTGGAGCGCAAGCTGTTCGACATGGGCCGTGCGGTGTACGTGCTCGACGGCCAGAACCTGCGCCACGACCTGAACAAGGGCCTGCCACAGGACCGCGCTGGCCGTACCGAAAACTGGCGCCGCGCCGCCCATGTGGCGCGCCAGTTCAACGAAGCCGGCCTGCTGACCCTGGCTGCGTTCGTGGCCCCGGATGCCGAAGGCCGCGAACAGGCCAAGGCGTTGATCGGCAAGGAGCGCCTGGTAACCGTTTACGTCCAGGCCTCGCCGCTGGCCTGCCGTGAGCGCGACCCGCAAGGCTTGTACGCTGCTGGTGGCGATAACATCCCGGGCGAAAGCTTCCCGTACGATGTGCCGCTGGACGCCGACCTTGTGATCGACACTCAGGCCACCAGCGTGGACGAGGGCGTGAAACAGGTGCTGGACGTGCTGCGTCAGCGTGGTGCGATCTAAGCGCCAGGCTGCAAGAAAAACCCCGCTCCGGCGGGGTTTTTTGTTTCTTGTTCCCGCAGATACAGCGCATGCTTCGGGCTCACGCTGTACCTGTGGGAGCGGGTTCACCCGCGAAGCAGGCGGCGCGGTGGATGGCACCGGCTGTGCCGGTGTTCGCGGCTAAAGCCGCTCCCACAGGGACTGCGCACGCTTCTAGATTTTGAGCAAGACAGTTGCTCCCAAACGGATCGCGCAAGTTGTTCAGATGTGTTTTTCCGATACCGGTATCACCCGCCGCTCCTTCACTGCCTTGTAGGAAAAACTTGAATAGATCTCCTTCACCCCCGGTAACCGCTGCAGCACTTCCCGGGTGAACTCGCCAAACGACTCCAGATCCCGCGCCAGAATCTCCAGCAAGAAGTCGTAGCGCCCGGAGATGTTGTGGCAGGCGACAATCTCGGGAATTTCCATCAGCCGCTGCTCGAACGCCAGCGCCATGTCCTTGGTGTGCGAGTCCATCATGATGCTGACGAACGCGGTCACGCCAAACCCCAGCGACTTGGGCGAGAGGATGGCCTGGTAGCCGGTGATGTAGCCGTTGTCCTCCAGCAACTTGACCCGCCGCCAGCACGGCGAAGTGGTCAGCGCTACCTGGTCGGCAAGTTCGGCAACGGTGAGGCGGGCGTTGTCCTGCAGGGCAGCGAGCAGGGCGCGGTCGGTGCGGTCGAGGCTTGAAGGCATGTTTTGCCCTCCTGGTCCGGTAATTATTGTTTTTGTTCCAGCAAGCACTTGGATGCGTGGGCTATTTTGGAAAAAATCGGGCAGCTCGGTGGCATAAGCTTATAGCAAACCACAAGAGGCTGTTGCCATGCGCGACTCCCATAACAACACCGGTTTTTCCACGCGGGCCATTCACCATGGCTACGACCCGCTTTCCCACGGTGGCGCCCTGGTGCCGCCGGTGTACCAGACCGCTACCTATGCCTTCCCCACCGTGGAATACGGCGCTGCCTGCTTCGCCGGGGAGGAGCCGGGGCATTTCTACAGCCGCATCTCCAACCCTACCCTGGCCCTGCTGGAACAGCGCATGGCCTCGCTGGAGGGCGGCGAGGCGGGGTTGGCATTGGCGTCGGGCATGGGGGCCATCACCTCGACGATCTGGACCCTGCTGCGCCCCGGCGATGAGCTGATCGTCGGGCGTACTTTGTACGGCTGCACCTTTGCTTTCCTGCACCATGGCATTAGCGAATTCGGGGTAAAGATCCGCCATGTCGACCTGAACGACGGCAAGGCCCTGAAAGCGGCGATCAACAGCAAAACGCGGATGATCTACTTCGAAACGCCGGCCAACCCCAACATGCAGCTGGTGGATATCGCCGCGGTGGCCGAGGCGGTGCGCGGGCATGATGTGCATGTGGTGGTCGACAACACCTACTGCACGCCCTACCTGCAGCGGCCGCTGGAGCTGGGGGCGGACCTGGTGGTGCATTCGGCGACCAAGTACCTCAGTGGCCACGGTGATATCACTGCCGGGCTGGTGGTGGGGCGCAAGGCGCTCGTCGACCGCATTCGCCTGGAAGGGCTGAAGGACATGACCGGGGCGGTGCTGTCGCCCCACGATGCGGCGCTGCTGATGCGCGGGGTCAAGACCCTCGCCCTGCGCATGGACCGCCATTGCGCCAATGCCCTGCAGGTGGCGGAGTTTCTGGCCCGGCAGCCGCAGGTGGAGCTGATTCACTACCCGGGGTTGCCGTCGTTTGCCCAGTACGAGCTGGCGCAGCGGCAGATGCGTTTGCCGGGCGGGATGATCGCCTTCGAGCTCAAGGGTGGTATCGAGGCCGGGCGCAGGTTCATGAATGGCCTGCAACTGTTTGCCCGTGCGGTGAGCCTGGGCGATGCCGAGTCGCTGGCGCAGCATCCGGCGAGCATGACGCACTCCAGCTATACCGCGAAGGAACGGGCGCATCACGGGATATCGGAGGGGCTGGTGCGCCTGTCGGTGGGGCTGGAGGATGTGGAGGACCTGCTGGCGGATGTCGAGCAGGCATTGCAGGCTTGCAGCTAGGTTGCCTGGGCCGGCCTCTTCGCGGGTAAACCCGCTCCCACAGGTCAGGCGCAGTATTTGAAACCTGCGCCGACCCTGTGGGAGCGGGTTCACCCGCGAAGAGGCCAGTGAATCCAGCCCACAAAAAAGGCCTCTTGCGAGGCCTTTTTAATGTTCGGCAGATCAGCGCTTGAGCCCGTAGCTCTCGTCGAGCATGCCCGGCGAGTTCGGCGCTTTCGGCGCGTAGTCGCGCGGTACTTCGGCAGTGTCCTTCGGCGGGGTCAGGCGGTCACGTGGGCCCTGGCTGCCTTCGGAATGCAGGGCGGCCAGCAGGCGCTGACGGGTCACATCGTCGAGGGCCAGGGTATTGGCGCCGTCGGCCAGGTGATCCTGGACGTCCTGATAGCTCTGGGTCAGTTTCTTGACCAGCACGGCGGTGCTGTTGAAGTGGGTGACCACTTCGTTCTGGTAGCTGTCGAAACGCTTCTGGATGTCATCCAGCTGACGCTGGGTGCTGCTCGGCGCGGCATTGGGCAGCAGGCGAGCGACGACGAAACCAACCACCACGCCGATGACCAGGGCCAGGGTCGGCAACAACCAAACAAGGAGCGAGAGTTCCACGAGTCCTTCCTCTATAAACGGCTTTGCTTTACGTTAACGGCTCAGACCTGCGCTGTATACCGCGAGCGATCGCAAATCAGAACAGAATTCCTCACCTAGACGAATCGACCCCTCCCGAGGTCACGGAGTAGTGCCTTGCTTGTCCGCGAAACCCCCTTGTTCATCGATGGCCCCAGCGGCCAGCTGGAAGCCTTGTACCTGGACGTGGCCAATGCACGTGGCGCGGTGCTGATCTGCCACCCCAACCCGGTCCAGGGTGGCACCATGCTCAACAAGGTGGTCTCGACCCTGCAGCGCACCGCCCGCGACGCCGGCTACGTGACCTTGCGGTTCAACTACCGTGGCGTAGGGCAGAGCGCCGGCACCCATGACATGGGCGCTGGCGAGGTGGCCGATGCCGAGGCCGCTGCGGCCTGGCTGCGCGAGAAGCATCTGGGCCTGCCGCTGGTGCTGATGGGCTTCTCGTTCGGTGGCTTCGTCGCCACCAGCCTGGCCGGCCGCCTGGAGGCCGCCGGGGTAGAGCTGCAGCAGCTGTTCATGATCGCCCCAGCGGTCATGCGCCTGACGGCGGATTTCCCGCCGCCACAGCGCTGCCCGATCACCGTGGTGCAGCCGGACGCCGACGAAGTCGTCGCCCCGCAGCTGGTTTACGAATGGTCCGACAGCCTGTCGCGCCCCCATGAGCTGCTGAAAGTGGCAGAATGCGGACACTTCTTCCATGGCAAGCTGACCGATCTGAAGGATCTGCTGCTGCCGCGCCTTTCGAACTGAGCCAAGCCTGAATAAGCGAACACCCATGACCACGCGCATTCTTACCGGTATCACCACCACCGGCACTCCGCACCTGGGCAACTACGCCGGCGCCATCCGCCCGGCGATCCGTGCCAGCCAGCAGCCCGGTGTCGACTCGTTCTATTTCCTGGCCGACTACCACGCCCTGATCAAGTGCGACGACCCGCTGCGCATCCAGCGTTCGCGCCTGGAAATCGCCGCCACCTGGCTGGCCGGTGGCCTCGATCCGGACAAGGTGACCTTCTACCGCCAGTCCGATATCCCGGAAATCCCCGAGCTGACCTGGCTGCTGACCTGCGTCAGCGCCAAGGGCCTGCTCAATCGCGCGCACGCCTACAAGGCCTCGGTGGACAAGAACCTGGAAAACGGCGAAGACCCGGATGCCGGCGTGACCATGGGCCTGTACAGCTACCCGGTGCTGATGGCCGCGGACATCCTGATGTTCAACGCCAACAAGGTGCCGGTCGGCCGTGACCAGATCCAGCACGTGGAAATGGCCCGCGACATCGGCCAACGCTTCAACCACCTGTTCGGCCAGGGCAAGGACTTCTTCGCCCTGCCGGAAGCGGTGATCGAGGAGAGCGTGGCGACCTTGCCGGGCCTGGACGGGCGCAAGATGTCCAAGAGCTACGACAACACCATCCCGCTGTTCACCAGCGCCAAGGAGATGAAAGACGCCATCTCGCGCATCGTCACCGACTCGCGTGCGCCTGGCGAAGCGAAAGACCCGGACAATGCTCACCTGTTCACCCTGTTCCAGGCCTTCTCGACGCCGGCGCAGTGCGCCGAGTTCCGTGAAGAACTGCTGCAGGGCCTGGGCTGGGGCGAGGCCAAGCAGCGCCTGTTCCAGCTGCTGGACGGCCAGTTGGCCGAGAGGCGCGAGTACTACCACCAGCTGATCGCCCGCCCGGCGGACCTGGAAGACATCCTGCTGGCCGGTGCCGCCAAGGCTCGCAAGATCGCCACGCCATTCCTCGAGCAACTGCGCGAGGCCGTTGGCCTGCGTTCGTTCCGCAGCAGCGTGCAGGCCAGCACCGAAGTGAAGAAGAAGGCCGCCAAGAGCGCGCGTTTCGTCAGCTTCCGCGATGAAGACGGCAGCTTCCGCTTCCGCCTGCTGGCCGCTGACGGCGAACAACTGCTGCTGTCGCGCAGCTTCGCCGATGGCAAGAGCGCCGGCGCCGTGAGCAAGCAGCTGCAGCAAGGTGGCGAGGCGGATGTGCGCGTCGAAGGCCTGGGCTTCGGCCTGTGGTTGAACGGCGAACAGGTTGCCGACGGGCCGCAGTTCGACAGCGCCGAAGCCCGTGATTCGGCCATTGAAAGCCTGCGTGCAGCGCTTGCTCCTCAACCGGACTGAGGCATTTCGCCTGTAGGAGCGGGTTTACCCGCGAACACCGGCAAAGCCGGCGCCATCCAGCACTTAGTTGGTCTGGATGAGGCATATTGACGCAAGTCGCATTGCCATTAAGCGGGCCTGTCGCTACAGTGACGGCCCGTTTTTTGTTGCCTCGCTAACGAATCATGACGCCCCTAGAACGATATCAAGCAGATCTGAAACGTCCCGACTTCTTCCATGACGCGGCGCAGGAAACTGCGGTGCGTCACCTGCAGCGCCTGTACGACGACCTGGTGCACGCGCAGAACAACAAGCCGGGCGTGTTCGGCAAGCTGTTCGGCAAGAAGGAGCAGACCCCGGTCAAGGGCCTGTACTTCTGGGGTGGGGTAGGGCGAGGCAAGACCTACCTGGTCGATACCTTCTTCGAGGCGCTGCCGTTCAAGCAGAAGATGCGCACGCACTTCCACCGCTTCATGAAGCGTGTGCACGAGGAAATGAAAACCCTCAAGGGCGAGAAGAACCCGCTGACCATCATTGCCAAGCGCTTCAGCGAAGAAGCCAAGGTCATCTGTTTCGACGAATTCTTCGTATCGGACATTACCGACGCGATGATCCTCGGCACCCTGATGGAAGAGTTGTTCAAGAACGGCGTATCGCTGGTGGCTACTTCCAACATCGTGCCGGACGGCCTGTACAAGGACGGCCTGCAGCGCGCGCGCTTCCTGCCCGCCATCGCCATGATCAAGCAGTACACCGAGGTGGTGAACGTCGACAGCGGGGTCGACTACCGCCTGCGTCACCTGGAGCAGGCCGAGCTGTACCACTACCCGCTCGATGAGGCGGCGCATCAGAGCCTGCGCGCCAGCTTCAAGGCGCTGACCCCTGAATGCACCCAGGCGGTCGAGAACGACGTGCTGATGATCGAGAATCGCCCGATCAATGCTCTGCTTACCTGTGACGACGTGGCCTGGTTCGACTTCCGCGCCCTGTGCGACGGCCCCCGCAGCCAGAACGACTACATCGAACTGGGCAAGATCTTCCATGCCGTGCTGTTGAGCAACGTGGAGCAGATGGGTGTCACCACCGACGACATCGCCCGCCGCTTCATCAACATGGTGGACGAGTTCTACGACCGCAACGTCAAGCTGATCATCTCGGCCGAGGTGGAGCTGAAGGACCTGTATACCGGTGGGCGCTTGGCCTTCGAGTTCCAGCGTACCCTGAGCCGCTTGCTGGAGATGCAGTCGCACGAGTTTCTGGCGCGGGCGCACAAGCCTTGAAATTGCCGGGGCCGCTTTGCGGCCCATCGCAGGCAAGCCAGCTCCCACAGGTTTAGCGCAGCCCTTGAGAGTTATGCAATACCTGTGGGAGCTGGCTTGCCTGCGATGGGCTGCAGAGCAGCCCCATTGGCCTCAAGCCTCCTGCATGAACTGTTGCCGATACTGGTTCGGCGACAACTCGGTGTGCTGACGGAACAGCCGCGCAAAGAAACTGGCATCGTCATATCCGACCTCATAGCTGATGGTCTTGATGCTCTTGCGCGTACTCGAAAGCAACCCCTTGGCCGTCTCGATCCGTAGCCGTTGCAGGTAGTGCAGCGGCTTGTCACCCGTCGCGCCCTGGAAGCGGCGCATGAAATTGCGAATGCTCATGCCGTGGTTGCGAGCCACGTCCTCGAAGCGGAACTTGTCGGCGAAGTGTTCCTCCAGCCAGTGCTGGATCTGCAGGATGATCAGGTCCTGGTGCAGCTTCTGCCCGCCAAAGCCCATGCGCCCGGGGGTGTAGTTGCGCTGCACTTCGTAGAGGATGTCGCGGGACACGGCGCGGGCCACGTTGGCGCCACAGAAGCGTTCGATCAGGTAGATGTACAGGTCGCAGGCCGAGGTGGTGCCGCCGGCGCAGTACAGGTTGTCGGCGTCGGTCAGGTGCTTGTCCTGGTTCAGCCGGATCTTCGGGAAGCGTTCGGCAAAGCTGTTGAAGAAGCGCCAGTAGGTGGTCGCTTCCTTGCCGTCGAGCAGGCCGGACTCGGCCAGCCAGAACACGCCACTGGCCTCGGCGCACAGCACAGCGCCACGGGCATGCTGTTCACGCAGCCACGGCAGCACCTGTGGATAACGTTGCAGCAGGTTGTCGAAGTCGTCCCAGAAGGCCGGGAGGATGATCACATCGGCGTCGTCCAGGCCGCCTTCGACCGGCAGCTGCACATTGCTGAAGCTGTCCACGGGCTGGCCGTCCGGGCTCACCAGACGGATCTCGAACATGGGCTGAAGGCCCAGGCCCAGCTGCTTGCTGTAGCGCAAGCTGGCGAGGTGGAAGAAATCCTTGGCCTGCATCAAGGTCGAAGCGAACACCTTGTCAATGGCCAGGATGCTGACGCGCCGCAGCGACGCGGAGGGTTGGGTAAACATCATTGTCATTGTTCTTATAGGGTAGAGTGGTCAATCACCGGCTGGATCGTCTTATTTTTTGGCGATTGTGTCTAGCCTGCTACACCGCGCTGGTTTTTTTGCGGGCTTGCCCGCTCCCACAGGTACCCCACAGGCCTGAGGGGCAGTGAGGTCCTGTGGGAGCGGGCAAGCCCGCGAAGAAACCAGCACAGGGTCCGGCTCAAGGCGCCGGGTTCGGTTGCTCCTGGTGAATCGCCTCGATCGCCGCCAGCAGTTCATCACTCAGGCTCAGCTCGAGGCTGGCAAGGTTGCTGTCCAGTTGCTCGAGGCTGGTCGCGCCAATGATGTTGCTGGTCACGAACGGCTGCCGGGTGACGAATGCCAGGGCCATCTGCGCCGGGTCCAGGCCGTGCTCGCGGGCCAGCTGCACATAGCGGCCGCAGGCTGCCACGGTCTGTGGGTTGGAGTAGCGGGAAAAGCGGCTGAACAGGGTCAGGCGTGCGTTTTCCGGGCGTGCGCCGTTCTCGTATTTGCCGGAAAGCATGCCGAACGCCAGCGGCGAATAGGCCAGCAGGCCGCACTGCTCGCGGATGGCAACTTCCGCCAGGCCCACCTCGAAGCTGCGGTTGAGCAGGTTGTACGGGTTCTGGATCGACACCGCTCGCGGCCAGCCGCGGCTTTCGGCCAGTTGCAGGAACTTCATGGTGCCCCAAGGCGTTTCGTTGGACAGGCCGATGTGGCGGATCTTGCCCGCGCGCACCTGCTCGTCGAGCACTTCGAGGGTTTCTTCCAGCGGGGTGAAGTGGTCCTGTGGCAGGTGCTGGTAGCCCAGCTTGCCGAAGAAGTTGGTGCTGCGCTCGGGCCAGTGCAGCTGGTACAGGTCGATGCGGTCGGTCTGCAGGCGCTTGAGGCTCTCGTCCAGCGCGGCGACGATGTGCTGGCGGTTGTGCTTGAGCTGGCCGTCGCGGATGTGGCTGATGCCGTTGCCGGGGCCGGCGACCTTGCTGGCCAGCACCCAGTCATCGCGATCGCCATTGGCGCGGAACCAGTTGCCGATGATGCGCTCGGTGGCGGCGTAGGTTTCGGGGCGGGGCGGCACCGGGTACATCTCGGCGGTGTCGATGAAGTTGACCCCGGCGGCCTTGGCCCGGGCAATCTGCTCGAAGGCCTCGGCCTGGACGTTCTGCTCGCCCCAGGTCATGGTGCCCAGGCACAGGGCGCTGACATTGAGGTCGGTACGGCCGAGCTGGCGGTATTCCATCGGGTAGACACTCCTTGACAAAGAAGCCCATCAAAGCAGGTTGAAATTTTTCGCGCAATCTGGATAATTCGGCCCCTCTCCGTGTGGCGGAAGTGATGCACCACCACGCAGGAAGAACCCCGTCGAACATTGGCGTGCCTGACCCGAGCCCCCAAAAGCGTCAGCGTTCGGCTGCGCGCTTGCCCTTGGCAAGCTGTGCACTATCCAGTAAGATTCGCCGTCTATTTTTCGCTGGGCGGCCTCTGAGGCTTTAGAGAATGAAAACTTTTACTGCTAAACCGGAAACAGTAAAGCGCGAGTGGTTCGTAGTCGACGCCGCTGGCCAGACCCTGGGTCGTCTGGCTACCGAAATCGCTAGCCGTCTGCGTGGCAAACACAAACCAGAATACACCCCTCACGTTGACACCGGCGACTACATCGTCGTCATCAACGCCGAGCAGGTTCGTGTGACTGGTGCCAAGTCTTCCGACAAGATGTACTACTCCCACTCCGGTTTCCCGGGCGGTATCAAGGAAATCAACTTCGAGAAGTTGATCGCCAAGGCCCCTGAGCGTGTTATCGAAACTGCGGTCAAAGGCATGCTGCCGAAGAACCCGCTGGGTCGCGACATGTACCGCAAGCTGAAAGTGTACGCGGGTGCTGCTCACCCACACACTGCTCAGCAGCCTCAAGAACTGAAGATCTAACGGGATAGTTCATTATGTCGGCGACTCAAAACTACGGCACTGGCCGTCGCAAGACCGCAACCGCTCGCGTATTCCTGCGTCCGGGTACTGGTAACATTTCCATCAACAACCGTTCTCTGGACGTGTTCTTCGGTCGCGAAACCGCTCGCATGGTTGTTCGTCAGCCGCTCGAGCTGACCGAAACCGTCGAGAAGTTCGACATCTACGTCACCGTTTCCGGTGGTGGTGTCAGCGGTCAAGCCGGTGCGATCCGTCACGGTATCACCCGCGCTCTGATGGAATACGACGAAACCCTGCGTGGCGCTCTGCGTCGTGCTGGCTACGTCACCCGCGACGCTCGTGAAGTTGAGCGTAAGAAAGTGGGTCTGCGTAAAGCGCGTAAGCGTCCTCAGTACTCCAAGCGTTAATACCGCTTCGGCAGTCGAAAAAAGCCCGGTTCCTTGGAACCGGGCTTTTTTTATGTCTTGAACTAACCTGTCAGCATGTCGGTGACGACTTGCCGCATAGACGCAGATCAAGCAAAGCGAGGGTTGTAGCCCGTTCCCCGGGTAATCACCTTGTCAGTGTGTGGATTTGTTTCTTACCATGGCGGCCAATTTTTAGTGCCACAGACATTACCTAAGTACAGGCCAGGTCCAACTGGCCAAGCAAGCTGATGGGAGAGGACTGAATGAGCAATGACGGCGTCAACGCAGGCCGGCGCCGCTTCCTCGTAGCCGCGACATCTGTAGTCGGGGCAGCGGGGGCAGTGGGGGCTGCGGTACCGTTCGTGGGGTCATGGTTTCCCAGTGCCAAGGCGAAAGCCGCCGGTGCACCGGTGAAGGTCAATATCGCCAAGGTCGAGGCCGGGCAGCAGATGGTGGCCGAGTGGCGTGGCCAGCCGGTGTTCATCGTGCGGCGAACGGACGAGATCCTCGGTAACCTGAAAAAGGTCGTCGGTGACCTGGCTGACCCCGAGTCCAAGGCCTCGGTACAGCCCACCTACGTCGACCCGCAGGTTCGTTCGATCAAGCCGGAAATCCTCATCCTTGTCGGCCTGTGCACACACCTGGGCTGCTCGCCCACCTTCCGTCCGGAAGTCGCACCCGCCGACCTTGGCCCGAAATGGGTCGGTGGCTATTTCTGCCCTTGCCACGGCTCCCACTACGACCTGGCCGGCCGTGTCTACAAGTCGCAGCCGGCACCTCTCAACCTGCCCGTGCCACCGCACTCTTACGAGTCGGACGAGATCGTCGTCATCGGCGTTGACCAGGAGAACGCATGATGAGCAAGTTCATGGACTGGATTGATGCTCGCTTCCCCGCCACCAAGATGTGGGAAGACCACCTGAGCAAGTATTACGCGCCCAAGAACTTCAACTTCCTGTACTTCTTCGGCTCCCTGGCGCTGCTGGTGCTGGTCAACCAGATCGTCACCGGTGTGTGGCTGACCATGAGCTTCACGCCCTCGGCGGAAGAGGCGTTCGCCTCTGTCGAGTACATCATGCGTGATGTGGAATACGGCTGGATCCTGCGCTACTTGCACTCCACCGGTGCATCGGCGTTCTTCATCGTGGTCTACCTGCACATGTTCCGCGGCCTGCTCTACGGCTCCTACCAGAAGCCGCGTGAACTGGTTTGGCTGTTCGGCATGCTGATCTACCTGGCGCTGATGGCCGAAGCCTTCATGGGCTACCTGCTGCCGTGGGGCCAGATGTCGTACTGGGGTGCCCAGGTGATCATCTCGCTGTTCGGTGCCATTCCGGTGATCGGTGGCGACCTCACCCAGTGGATCCGCGGTGACTACCTGATCTCGGGTATCACCCTGAACCGCTTCTTCGCCCTGCACGTGGTCGCCCTGCCGATCGTGATTCTCGGCCTGGTGGTGCTGCACATCCTCGCCCTTCACGAAGTGGGTTCGAACAACCCCGATGGCGTCGACATCAAGAAGAAAAAGGACGAGAACGGTATCCCGCTGGATGGTATCCCGTTCCACCCGTACTACACCGTCAAGGACATTGTCGGCGTGGTGGTGTTCCTGTTCGTGTTCTGCGCCGTGGTCTTCTTCTTCCCGGAAATGGGCGGTTACTTCCTGGAGAAACCTAACTTCGAGCAGGCGAACGCCTTCAAGACACCCGAGCACATTGCGCCTGTGTGGTACTTCACGCCGTTCTACGCGATCCTGCGTGCGGTGCCTGACAAACTGATGGGCGTCATCGCCATGGGTGCGGCCATTGCCGTGCTGTTCGTTCTGCCCTGGCTCGACCGCAGCCCGGTGCGCTCCATGCGCTACAAGGGCTGGATCAGCAAGCTCTTCCTGCTGGTGTTCTGCGTGGCCTTCGTCATCCTCGGCGTGCTGGGCGTACTGGCGCCGACACCTGGGCGTACCTTGCTGTCGCAGGTGTGCACGGTGTTGTATTTCGCCTACTTCCTGCTGATGCCGTTCTACACAAGGCTCGAGAAGACCAAACCGGTTCCGGAAAGGGTGACTGGCTGATGAAAAAGTTGATTGCAGTATTTTTGCTGGCAGTGATGCCTGCCTTTTCCTTCGCGGCCGAAACGGGCCTGGAGCTGGACAAGGTCGACATCGACCTGGGCGACAAGGCCGCCATGCAGGACGGTGCGCGTACCTTTGCCAACTATTGCATGGGTTGCCACAGTGCCAAGTTCCAGCGTTACGAGCGGGTGGCCGATGACCTTGGCATCCCCCACGAGCTGATGCTCGAGAAGCTGGTGTTCACCGGTGCCAAGATCGGTGACCACATGCAGATCGGCATGAAGCCCAGTGACGCCAAGACCTGGTTCGGCGCCGCACCGCCAGACCTGACCCTGGTGGCGCGGGTGCGTGGCACCGACTGGCTGTACACCTACCTGCGCAGCTTCTATGAGGACCCGTCGCGGCCTTATGGGGTGAACAACAAGGTGTTCCCGAACGTCGGTATGCCAAACGTGCTGGTTGGCCTGCAGGGCAACCAGTACGTCGGCTGCAAACAGGTGCAGACCGTGACCGATGGCAAGAAGCAATTCGACCCGTTGACTGGCGCCCCGATCACCCATGAGGCCTGCGACCAGCTGACCATTACGCCGAATTCCGGTACCCTGACGACCGAGCAGTTCGACGAGAAGGTCAAGAACCTGGTGACCTTCCTGGCCTATTCGGCCAACCCGGTCAAACTGGAAAGCCAGCGCATCGGTACCTACGTGTTGCTGTACCTGGCTTTCTTCTTCGTATTCGCCTACTTGCTCAAGCGTGAATACTGGAAGGACGTGCACTGATCACGCAGTAGTTTCTGGTTGTTGAACGCGCCCGTGGTGGCCTGGCAGATCTGCCAGGTCACCACGGGCGCGTTTTCATTTACAGTTTCACAAGCATCCCGTGCGAGGAGGCGCTACATGGGCGCAACCAACAGGTTAGCCTGCTATTCCGACCCCGCTGATCACTATTCTCATCGGGTACGCCTCGTGCTGGCCGAGAAGGGTATCAGCGTGCAGGTCATCGATGTCGACCCCGGCCGCCTGCCGCCCAAGCTGGTCGAGGTGAACCCTTACGGCAGCGTGCCGACCCTGGTCGACCGTGACCTGGCGCTGTATGAATCGACCGTGGTGATGGAATACCTCGAGGAGCGTTATCCGCATCCGCCGCTGATGCCGGTGTACCCGGTTGCGCGGGGCAACAGCCGCTTGCTGATGCATCGCATCCAGCGCGACTGGTGCTCCCTGGCCGATACCGTGCTCGACCCGCGCAGCAGCGAGGCTGCCCGAGCCGAAGCGCGCAAGGCGTTGCGTGAAAGCCTGACCGGAGTCTCGCCGTTGTTCGGCGAGTTCGCCTGCTTCATGAGTGAGGAGCAAAGCCTGGTCGATTGTTGTCTACTGCCCATACTCTGGCGTCTGCCGGTGTTGGGTATCGAGTTGCCGCGGCAAGCCAAGCCGCTGCTGGATTACATGGAGCGGCAGTTCGCCCGCGAGCCTTTCCAGGCGAGCCTGTCCTCTGTAGAACGTGAAATGCGCAAGCTTTAAGGAGCCGTTGATGAACTCCAGTCGCCCCTATCTGGTTCGAGCACTGTACGAGTGGATCGTCGACAACGATTGCACGCCCCATATGCTGGTCAATGCCGAATTCCCGGCGGTGCAGGTGCCGCAAGGTTTCGCCAGTGATGGCCAGATCGTGTTGAACATCTCGCCAAGTGCCGTGCGCAGCCTGCACATGGACAACGACGCGGTCAGCTTCGAGGGCCGCTTTGGTGGCGTGGCTCACTCGCTGTACGTGCCGGTTGGCGCCATCCTGGGTATCTATGCCCGGGAAAATGGCCAGGGTATGGTCTTCGAGCTGGAGCCGCCCGTGATGGATGACGATGAGCCGGAAGATGATGATGTACAGCCGGATGACAATGGCCCACCAGAAGGTGGTGGCCAGCCGCCACGCCCGACTGGCCGGCCAAGCCTGAAAGTGGTCAAGTAACAAAAAAGGCGATCCAACCGGATCGCCTTTTTCTTTACCAGCCCTGACTTACAGGTCGCTGATGGTGCGTACCTGGTCCTTGTTGATGCGGGTACGCTTGCCGTCGAGTTGCTGGAACTCGTAGAAGCCGGCGTCGCGGTCGAATTCCGGTACGTCGACGGCCTGGATTTCACGACCATCGTTTAGGGTGATCAGGCTTGGTGTGGAGCAGCCGGCCAGGGTGGCGAAAGTGCCGAACAGCAGGGCAGGCAGCAGAAGCTTTTTCATGCGGTGTTTCCTGGATTTCTGAAAGGTAGGGCAGTGTTGTCGCCTGTGCTGGCCTTTTCGCGGGTAAACCCGCTCCCACAGGAATACAACAAGCCTCGAAAGCTGTGAGATCCCTGTGGGAGCGGGTTTACCCGCGAAGAGGCCGGTGCAGGCAATCAGTGAATCAGTCGATGTACTCGAACAGTTTGACGATCTTCTGCACACCCGAAACGCCCTGTACCACGGCAGTGGCCGAGTTGGCCTCCTGCTGGGTCACCAGGCCGAGCAGGTAGACGATGCCGTTCTCGGTAATCACCTTGATGCGCGAGCTGGGCACGGCATTGTCGGTCAGCATCTGGGTCTTGATCTTGGTGGTCAGCCAGGCGTCGTTGTTGCGCGCCAGGATGGAGGAGGGCTGCATCACCTGCAGCTCGTTGTGCACTTTCTTGACCCGCTGTACCTGGCTGGCAGTCTGCTCGGCAAGGCTCTTGAGGTCGGCGCGCGGGGTCTGGCCGGCCAGCAGGACGATGCCGTTGTAGCTGCTGACAACGATGTGCGAACCTTTGTCCAGGTCAGGGCTGGCCTTGGCGATGTTGACCGAGGCCTTGGTTTCGATCAGCGAGTCGTCGATCTTGCTGCCTATGGTGCGCGTGCCGCGATCGTCCTCGATTGGCGAATTGCGTGTAGAGGTCAGTACCGAGCTGCAACCAGTAACGCTCAGGCACAGGGTCAGGGCCATAAGGCCGAGGCGCATAGGGGTCATTCTTCACTCCCGAACAGTTGGCTGTCGATCAGATCACACAGGCAGTGGATCGCCAGCAGGTGGACTTCCTGGATGCGCGCGGTAACCGTCGAAGGTACGCGGATTTCCACGTCTTCGGGCAGCAGCAACGAAGCCATGCCGCCGCCATCGCGACCCGTCAATGCTACGACAATCATTTCGCGGTCATGTGCGGCCTGGATCGCCTGGATCACGTTGGCCGAGTTGCCGCTGGTGGAGATCGCCAGCAGAACGTCGCCGGGCTGGCCCAGCGCGCGGATCTGCTTGGAAAAGACTTCGTTGTAGCTGTAGTCGTTGGCGATCGAGGTCAGGGTCGAGCTGTCGGTGGTCAGCGCGATGGCCGGCAGGCTCGGGCGTTCGCGCTCGAAGCGGTTGAGCAGCTCCGAGGAAAAGTGCTGGGCATCGCCGGCCGAGCCGCCGTTGCCGCAGGCGAGCATCTTGCCCTCGTTGAGCAGTGCATTGACCATGACCAGGCTGGCCTGCTCGATGTGCGGTGCCAGGATGTCCATTGCCTGTTGCTTGGTATCGATGCTGGCCTGGAACAGCCGGCGAATTCGGGATTGCATGTCCATCTGGTGACCTTAAGTGGGGCGGTGGCCTTTGCTACGCGCAACAACGACCAGCCCGCGAAACATAGAGCAAAAAAATCGGAGTGGGTTCAGCATTCGAAGGCGTTTTTCAGCCATTGAAGCGGTCTGCCTGCATGGTGGCTGCCCTGCAGGGCGACTACGTCGAAGCGGCAGGGGTGGTTGCCCCAGTGGGGCTCCTTCTGCAGGAACAGGCTGGCGGCGAGCACCAACCGTTTCTGCTTGCGCCCGTCGATACTGCCGAGGGCGCCACCGAAGCCCGCGTGCAACCGGTAGCGGACTTCGACGAATACTACTGTATCGGCGTCGAGCATGACCAGATCAAGCTCACCGCCTTTGCATCGCCAGTTGCGCGCCAGCAGTTGCAGGCCCTGCCCTTGAAGGTATTCAAGGGCCTGGGTTTCCGCTGCCTGCCCGGCGCTGGTGGGCGACGCTGCTGCCATCAGCGGGCGGTGTCAGGCAGGCGCTGGACCTGGCCGCCGACGAACTCGGCCCAAGGTAGCTGGCGCTCGACACGCTGGTTGGCGTTCATGCTCAGGCTGCCCGAAAGGCCCAGTACGCGGTTGTCCGGCAGCGCTTTCAGTTGGCCCAGGCGCGGCGCCAGGCTGTAGGCGTCGACGCCCATGGCATACAGGCGGCCCAGGCTGCCGGCGGCTTGCGGCCATTGCTGCACGACCTGCTGGCGCAGGCTGTTGCTGGTATCGAGCAGCCACGGGGTTTCGCAGAAGCGGATACCGTTCATGTCGTTGTACTGGTTGACGTCACCACTGGCGCTGTACAGGTTCGAGGTGGCGTAGACCGGTACGTCACCGGCGTACTGGAAGTTCAGGGTCGGCTTGATCTGCTGGGCCTGTTGCGGGGTCGAGGCGAGGAAGATGAAGTCGATGTCCTGGCGGCGCGACGGCTGCGCGGCGATGCTGCCACCTACCGTGCTCTGCAGGCTCTTGGCGCGGCCTTCGCTCTGGCGCAGCTGGAACAGGTCGGCAATCTGCTGGGCCAGTGCGACCGGCTGGGCGATGCGCTCGGCGGCGAGCAGGGTGCCACCGTTGCCTTCCCAGTCCTGGCGGAAGGCGGCAAGCACGCGGTCGCCCCATTCGCCGCTCGGCACCAGGGCCACGGCGCGGACCATGCCATCGGCGCGGGCGCGGCGGGCCACTTCACGGGCTTCGTCTTCGGCAGCCAGGCCGAACTGGAACAGCTGCGGCGGCGCCTTCTGGCCGGCGTCGGCGTAGTTCAGGGCCAGGGTGGTGATCGGCAGTTGTGGCTTGGCAGCCAGTTGCTTGACCAGCGGTTTTTCCAGCGGGCCGATGACCAGCTGTACGCCTGCGGCCTGGGCCTGGCGATAGAAGTCGTCGAGCGAACCGATGCGCGAGCTGTCGAATACCTGCACGGCTGGCGCCTGCTGGCCGGCTTGCTGGGCCTGGAAGTGCGCAGCCATGAAGCCGTCACGCAGGGCGCGGGCAACACCGGCCAGCGGGCCTTCCTGAGGCAGCAGCAGGGCAATCTTGGTCAGCGGCTGGCTGGCCAGCTCCTTGAGCTTGGTCAGTGCCAGCGGCAGTTGCTGGGCGGCCGGGTGGTCAGGGTGCTGCTTGACCCAGGCGTCGATAGCCGCTTGCTGCTGTTCCAGGGTGCCGGCGCTTTTTACCGCGAAGGCCAGGCTGGTCCAGCCCGCCAGGGTCTGGTCGTTGCCAGGCTGCTGCAGTTGCTCGGCCGGCAGCGAGGCGACCAGTGCCCAGATGGCGTCATTGTTGGCGCTGGCGGCCTGGCCGCTGAGCAGCGGGGTCAGCAGCACGCGCTGTTGCGCGGCGGCCAGGGCCTGGCCATCGGCTTCGAGGGCGGCCGCGTGCACGCTGTAGGTGCGCGCTTGCTGTTCTTCCGGCAGTTCGGCGACGCGCTGCAGGCTCGGGTGGGCCAGGGCGGTCAGGGCGGCCTTGGGCTGGTTGCGGCTCATGGCCAGCTCGGCACCGAGGGTGCTGGCGAACACTTGCTGCGCCGGCTTGAGGGTGTCCAGCGGCACCTGCTCGAGGATGCGTGCGGCGCGTGGGAAATCCTTCTGCTTGTAGGCCAGGTCGGCTGCGCTCAGGCGCAGCAGGGCGGCGTCTTCCGCGGACTTGCTGGAAGCAGCCTTCTCGAGCAGTTGCTCGATGCTGGCGTCCGGGGTGCGTGGCAGTTCGCCCAGGCTGGATGAGGGCGAGCTGGCGCAGGCTGCCAGCAAGGCAGCAAGGCAGAGGGCTGTGAACAGCCGCAGGCAAGCGATCATGTAAAGGTCCTGTTACTCGATCAAGGTGGCCGGCAATTGTACCCAAGCGCTGGCCGGGGCGCGATGTTGCCGTGTCGATCCTTCACTATAGGAGGCCTGCCATCGGTCGTCGGCGAAGTTCTTTGCGCCCTGTTGCAGGCGCTCGGGCTACAATGGCGCCTTTGATCCGAACGACAGGTGTGCGCAGTGACTGATGTGGCAGGGGCTTCGAAATCCACCGTGGGGACGCTGTATGTGGTCGCAACCCCCATCGGCAACCTCGACGACATGAGCGCCCGGGCGCTGAAGGTGCTGGCGGACGTGGCCCTGATCGCGGCGGAAGATACCCGTCATTCGATCCGTCTGCTGCAGCACTTCGGCATCGACACGCCGCTGGCGGCCTGCCATGAGCACAACGAGCGTGACGAGGGCGGGCGTTTTCTCACCAAGCTGCTGGCGGGTGAGAATGTGGCGTTGGTCTCCGATGCCGGCACGCCGCTGATTTCCGACCCGGGGTACCACCTGGTGCGCCAGGCGCGGGCTGCGGGTGTGAACGTGGTGCCGGTGCCGGGCGCCTGCGCTCTGATCGCCGCGCTGTCGGCGGCCGGCCTGCCTTCGGACCGCTTCATCTTCGAAGGCTTCCTGCCGGCCAAGGCAGCGGGGCGCCGGGCGCGCCTGGAGCAGGTAAAGGAAGAGCCGCGCACGCTGATCTTCTATGAGGCCCCGCACCGTATCCTGGAATGCCTAGAGGACATGGAGGCGGTGTTCGGTGGCGAGCGCCCGGCGCTTTTGGCGCGCGAGCTGACCAAGACCTTCGAGACCCTCAAGGGCCTGCCCCTGGCCGAGCTGCGCGCGTTCGTTGCCGGCGACAGCAACCAGCAGCGCGGTGAGTGCGTGGTGCTGGTCGGTGGCTGGAGTGCGCCGGAGGGCGAGCAGGCGATCAGTGCCGAGGCGCAGCGGGTGCTCGACCTGCTGCTGGCCGAGTTGCCACTCAAGCGGGCGGCGGCACTGGCCGCGGAAATTACCGGGGTGCGCAAGAACCTGCTGTATCAACTGGCCCTGGAAAAGCAGAAAGCTGAGTAGTGGCAAATTGATATAGATGTCGGTATTGCTTGTTCTCGGGCGCGCGTGCCGTTAATCTTGGCGGCGGAGAGTCGATCGGACAGTCGCTGCCTGCTTTTGTTCCGCAACAGCAGGGGGAGGAAAGTCCGGGCTCCATAGGGCAGAGTGCCAGGTAACGCCTGGGAGGCGCGAGCCTACGGAAAGTGCCACAGAAAATAACCGCCTAAGCACTTCGGTGCCGGTAAGGGTGAAAAGGTGCGGTAAGAGCGCACCGCACGGCTGGCAACAGTTCGTGGCTAGGTAAACCCCACTCGGAGCAAGACCAAATAGGGTTCCATCAGGCGTGGCCCGCGTCGGAACCGGGTAGGTTGCTAGAGGCGTCCAGCGATGGCCGTCGTAGAGGAATGACTGTCCTCGACAAAACCCGGCTTACAGATCGACTCTCCACCTTTCCCTCCCTGCTTTATTCGATAGCAGATGTCCTCTGGTAATACCGAAAAAATCTTACTCTTAATAAATCACTTTAACTTCGAACT